>JBFJQO010000022.1:0-14466 GCA_041616535.1 Woeseiaceae bacterium
GCCAGCGAGGGCGGCAAGCCGTATGCCGACTCGAAGGTCGAAGTCGTGCGCGCCGTCGACGGCGTGCGATTGTGCGTCGAGACGCGGCGCGCCCGTGCCGGCACGGTCATCCCGGTCGGCACGACGAAAGCGACGATGGGACGCGTCGCTTTTACGCAGAAAGAGCCCGCCGGCGTCGTCGTCGCCGTCAGCGCGTTCAATCACCCGCTCAACCTGATCGTTCATCAGGTCGGGCCGGCGGTCGCGTGCGGCTGTCCCGTGATCGTCAAACCCGCGGCCGACACGGCATTATCGTGCCTGCGCTTCGTCGAGATTCTCCGCGAAGCCGGCCTGCCCGACGAATGGTGCCAGGCTTTCGTCACCGACAACCACGACACCGCCGAGAAACTCGTCACCGATGCGCGGGTCGCGTTCTTCACCTTTATCGGGAGTGCCCGGGTCGGCTGGAAGTTGCGCGCCAAACTCGCCCCCGGCACGCGCTGTGCGCTCGAACACGGCGGGGCGGCCCCTGTCCTGCTCGCGAAACCCTTCGACCGCGGCAAGGCCATAGACGCCGTTACGAAAGGCGGCTTCTACCACGCCGGGCAGGTTTGCGTTTCGGTACAGCGCGTCTATGCGCCCGCGGACGTGGCGAAAGATTTCGCCGTAGGCCTCGCGGAGGCCGCCGTGGGCCTCAAAGTCGGCGCGCCCGAAGACGCGGACACCGACGTCGGGCCGTTGATTCGCGCCGCCGAAGTCGTTCGCGTCGGCAAGTGGGTCGACGAAGCAATCGCCGCGGGCGCGAAGCTGTTGTGCGGCGGCAAGGAGTTGCCCAACAACTGCTACGCGCCGACCGTCCTGCTCGACCCGCCCGACGATGTCAAAGTCAGCACGCAGGAAATCTTCGGGCCCGTCGTCTGTGTTTACGGCTACGAATCGCTCAGCGCCGCGGTAAAGCGGGCCAACGCACTGCCGGTGGCGTTCCAGGCCGCGGTGTTCTGTAAAAACATCGATGTCGCACATCGGCTGTATCGCGAGCTCGACGCATCCGCCGTCATGATCAACGATCACTCGGCGTTTCGTGACGACGCAATGCCGTTCGCCGGCCTGCGCGAGTCGGGCCTCGGCGTGGGCGGCATTCCCTACACGATGGACGACATGTACATCGACAAACTCATGGTCATCAAATCGGAAAGATAATTATGAAACGCGCGATTGCTTTATGCCTGTCGCTGCTCGTGGCCTCGCACGGAGCCATGACGGCCGAGCCGCGGACCGAACACACTTTCGGACTGTCTGAGGGCGAAACCCGTCCGGCCGCGACGCTCGACGATGCCCGCTGGCTGGTTGGCGCCTGGACCGGCGCGGCGTTCGGGGCGAATTTCGAGGAAGTCTGGAACCCGCCGTCGGCCGGCTCGATGATCGGCTTTTTCAAGCTGTTCGACGACGACGGCGTGAAATTCTACGAGCTGTTGCTGCTCACGGACGACGACGACACGCTGAGCCTCAAGGTCAAACATTTCAATCCCGATTTCACCGCCTGGGAGGAAAAAGCCGATTTCGTCAACTTCAGGCTCGTAAAGAAAGACCATGATGCGCTGCATTTCGGCGGCATCAGTTTCTACAGGCGGGACGACGATACGATGGATGCCTACATCGTCATGCGCCATGGTGACGAAGTCCGCGAGCATCACCTCGCTTACAAGCGCGCACCGCTGCCCGGCACGGAAGCGACCCGCATCGAACGAGACAGCAAGGCCGGCGCTACCAACGACAGGCCCGAGTAGCCGGCAACGCTAGAATGCGCGGGCTCATGATGCCGCATTTCCGTTTTCGACGGGCCTGCGCGTAAGACCCGCGCCAGGTAGGGTACGGCGCTGTGCGCGGCAGCTTTGAGCGCTCGGTTCACGGGCAATCGTGGATCTCGTCCGCGCGTCAAATTGGCGTACTGCCGCTATTTGCATCGTCGACGTCCTGTGCCGCTGCACAGTCGGTTCGCGACGACTTTTCGAGTCGTGCCCGGAACAACAACGCTGGGACCCTCAACTTGAGCGGAGACTGGATCGAGGTCGACGGCGCCGCAATCGGTCCTTCAAATGGCAATGCCTGGATCACGACGGGCGGCGAACTGCGGCTCGAAGGCCGGCCCAATGCGGGCGGCCAACCGAGCGCGACGCGCGAGGCGAACCTCGCCGTCGGTTACGGCCGACCTGGACGTCGACGCAGGCGTCACCCACGTACCTGTCCGTCTCCAGGGCACATTCGAGGCCGGCTCGGCCACCGGCGATCCGAATTTCGATCTGATTCTCCTGAGCGTCGTCGAGTAACGCGGCTTCTCAGATCAGGTACCACAGGTAGCCCACATAGGCCGCGACGAAGACGGCGCCCGCGCTGCGCCCTATTGGCGTTTTGCGGGCGAGCAGTGCAAGCATGACGACGGCGGCCGCGAGCATCACCCAAATGTCGAACGTCTGAAACTCCCGCGGAGCCGGCAGCGGCGCAACGACGGCCGTTGCACCGCCGACCATGAGGATATTGAACAGATTGCTGCCGATGACGTTGCCGAGCGCTATGCCCGAGCTGCGGTGAAAGGCGGCAATGATGGTCGTGGTCAGTTCGGGCAGCGAGGTGCCGATCGCGACGACGGTACTGCCGATCACGACGTTGGAGATATCCAGTCTCTTGGCGATCGAGGTCGCGCCTTCCACGGTCAGGTCGGCCCCGAGCGGCAACAGCAGGATACCCAGCAGCAGGAACAATACCGACACCCTGGCCTGGCTGGGTATGCCGAGTACCCTTTCGTATTGCTGCGCCTCGTCGAGCGCATCGGCGCCGGGCAACATGATGCCGCTTCGCATCACGAATATGAAGGATGCCGCCAGGCCGGCAAGGAGCATGCCTCCCTCGAGCCGCGACAGTTCTCCGCCGACGATCATCAGGACGAACACGACAGTGACGCCCACCATGAATACGGTCTGCGCACGAATTTCGCGAAACTCGAATACGATCGGGCTGATCAGCGCCGGCACGCCGAGCACGAGAAGCACGTTCGCGATATTGCTGCCGACGATGTTGCCCAGGGCAACGCCCGTGAAACCCGTTGCCGCCGCGTAAACGGACAAGACGAGCTCCGGCGCCGAGGTCCCGAGAGCGACGACCGTCAGCCCGATGATCATGGGCGACACCGAGGTTCTCCTGGATAGCGCCAACGCGCCGCGCACGAGCAGGTCGCCGCCCAGGATCAGGTACACGAATCCGCCGAACAGGCGCAGAAAATCGAGGGCTTCGGTCATCTTTTTCGTGTTCGGTCTGCCGCGGCGTGCAGGTCGTCGAGGTAGTCGTTCAGTGCCTCCGCGAGCATGCCGATTTCATCGTCCAGCCGGTCGTTGGCCCGCAGGGAACTCTCGCCTTCCCGGACCCGGCGCAGCACATGTTCGATGTCTCGTATGGGACGCGCCAGGTACAGCCCGAGCAAGGTGCCGCCGACAACGGCGAACGCTCCGAGCGCGAGTCCGAGGTCGATGAGGTCGGCGCGGAGTCCGCGCACCGGGCGGGTCTCTTCTTCCGCGTCCACCTTTTCGACCAGGCCCCAGCTCACGTCCGGCAGGTACCGCGTCGCCGCCCACACCGCGTTGCCGCGATAGTCCCGCACACCCGCAGTAAACAGACGTTCCTGGCCGGTAACAGCCGCGCGAACGTATGCCGGGGGATCGGCCCAGTCGGGGTCGCGTTCGGTGTGCCGCAGCGAGTGCAGCAATACGTAGTCGCCATTCGCCGCCTGGCCGATGATCAGCGTCTCACCCGTCTCGCCCTGACCGCGATGATTGTTCGCCAGGCTCTCGACGTTCTCGACATCGATCACCACCTCGATGCTGCCAATGCGCTCTTCGTCCAGATAGACCATCGAATTGAACACCACGCGCGGTTTGCCATCGGCGTCGAGATAGAAGCCGGCGTAGTTCACGTCGTCGCCGTCCGCCTGCGGGGCGGCAGCCCACGGTCGTCCATTGCTCCCCGCCGTGACGACCTCGCCGCCGTCACGGTCGAACAGCGTGATGCGTTCGACATGCTGCGTCGACCGCAGCGCATCGTCGCTGATGCGCTGCATTTCCGCGAGCACGTCGCCGCCGTCTTCGACCTGGTAGTCTCTCAGGTTGACGCGCAGTTGCGTGCGGCTGCGAATCAGGCGTACGTGATTCTTCCAGCTGTCGATCACGTTCTCGAGGTCCTGCTTTTTCGACTCGGCGAGCGCGTCGAGCTGCCGCTCCGTGATGTCCGCGAGCAGTTCGGACGATACCTGGTAGGCGAACGTGCCGAGCAGGAACATGCTCAGCAACGAGACGAATACGAAGGCCAGCGCCAGCTTCGTGCGAATATCCATATCGTAAACCCTGGGGGTCGCCCCCGGGCATAAACGCGTGATGGATTTAGGCTATCACAAGCCGCGCAGAACGTGCGATTGGCATGCCGGCCGACATGCGCCGCTACTCAGCTCGACATTCGTACCTGGTTGCGGCCCTTGTTCTTCGCTTCGTAGAGCGCCGCGTCGGCAGCCTCGACGAGCGCGGCCTTGGTCTTCTGCCCGAACAGCGCGGCAACGCCGGCGCTGATGGTGATCTGGACGCTCTGTCCCAGCTCGGCTTTCATGAAGTTATGCTCGGCGATTACGCGCCGCAGGGATTCGGCCAGGTAAGCCGCCGTCTTTTTATCCGACTTCGGACATACGATAACGAACTCTTCGCCGCCCCAGCGAGCGACGATGTCTTTCTTGCGCACGTTTTCCCGCATGAGCGAACTGATTTCCCGCAGGATGATGTCACCGTTGTGATGCCCGTGCTCGTCGTTGAATTCCTTGAATTTGTCGACGTCCACGAAGATCAGTGAGAGATCCGAGCCATCGATCGTCGCTTCCATGATCTCCTTATCGAGAAGTTCATTGATGTGGCGATGATTGAAGAGATCGGTCAGCCCGTCGCGAATTGCGAGACCATGAAGCACCTCATTGACGCGCTCGAGCTCCTGGTTCGAGAGTTTCAAGGAGCGAATGAGTTGCGAGCGCTCAATATCGAGATTGAACTGCTCGACGGCGCGCTTGGCGGCTCTCGAGATCAGCGACAGGTCCTCGAACGGTTTCAGCAAGTAGTCGTATGCGCCATGCTTGATCGCATCGATCGACGTGTCGAGCGATGCGTGGCTCGTGATCATGATCACGTTCGTGCGAGGGTTCAGGGACTTGACCCGCTCAAGGACCTCGACGCCGTTGATGCCGGGCAGGCGAATGTCCGACATTACGAGTGCGAACGGCTCGCTCTCGCCGAGGATCTTGAGCGCTTCCTCGCCGGAACCTGCCGTCTCGACGTGGTAACCGTCGTCCTCGAGGACTTCGGACACGACACCGAGAATGCTGGCGTCGTCGTCGACGATCAGCACCCGATCCTGGACCAGCTGCGAATCCTGCAAGCTTGGCTGTGCCTGAGCGTTCATCCCTTAAGTGAACCAAATTCCGGCTGTTTGCACTGTGATCCGCCGCACAGTCTCGTCGCAGGCGGCCCGCTCATGCGGCCAGCGCCGTTTTCACGGGCAGGCTGACCACGAACCGCGTCCCGCCGCCCGCCACGTCCTCGATCGCGATATCGCCTCCGTGGTCCTTGATGATGCCGTAGGTCACGGAAAGCCCCAGGCCCGTGCCCTGGCCGGCCGGCTTCGTCGTGAAGAACGGCTCGAAAATCTTCTCACGTATATGTTCCGGAATTCCCGGACCGTCGTCCTCGACCTCGATGACCAGGCCGCCCGCATCGGCTGCCCGGGTTCGAATCGTGAGATTGCCGCCGTCGGAGCCCATAGCCTGCTGCGCGTTGATGGCGAAGTTGATGATTGCCTGCTGCAGCTGATTGGCATTGCCCTCGCACAGGGGAAGCCCCGTGCCGAGTTGCTTGTGGATTTTGACCTTGTTGACGCCGAGCTGATGATCGACGATCTGCAGCGCTGCGTCCACCACGGCGTTGATGTCGGTCGGTTCGGCCGAGATACTCTCCTGGCGCGCGAATTTCAGCAGGTTCGAGATGATTTCCGTGCAGCGCCGCGTCTCCGTCTCGATGATCTTGAGGTTCTTTACGAACGGACTGTCTTCGTCGAGTTTGCGCAAGGTCAGTTGCGCATAACCGAGGATGCCCGCCAGCGGATTTTTTACCTCATGCGCGATGCCGGCGCCCAGCTGACCGAACGCGGCGAGTTTTTCCGACTGAACCAAAGCGGCATTTGCCTGCGAGAGCTTTGCTTCCCGCTCGCCGAGCTCTCTGATCATCTGGTTGAACGTGCGCGACAGTTCGCCGATCTCGTCGCTGGTATCCGACTCCACCGTGACATCGAATTCGCCTTTACCAACCTGCTGGGCGGCATCGGTCAGGTGCTCGAGCGGCTTCGAAACCTGCCGCGAAAAAACGAGGCCGGCAACCGCCGCGAGCACAAACAACAACAGGGCCACGACCGTAAGATTCGACAGCAACTCGCGCGCCGTCAGGTAAATGACACTGCTCGGGATCTCTATCGAAGCCCAGAGTTCACCGCCCGCGAGCGGCGCGTACGCGCCTATCATCGGAACGCCGTCGGCGACGAATTCCATTGCCGTGCCGACGGTCGGGCTCGAGCCTTCGCCGAAAATGGCCGACCAGTTGCGCGAGACAACGGCCCCATCGGAGTCTTTCTGAAACAGCGGCTGGCCGCTGCGATCCATGATCATCGCCCTGAAGCCACGCGAGCGATTCGTTACAGCGAGTAGCTTCACGGGATCGATGTTCGCACTCAGTGTGTATGCTGCGGTCTGCCCGGTTTCCGGAATTCTGATCGTGAGGCGCGCGAGCCGTACGTCGTCCGTGATGCTCTCCATGTTCACACTTAGATTGCCCGCCGTCGTTTCCTCGGCCGGATTCGACTGTTCGTGCTCGAGGAAGGCCGCGCGGCTCACGTCGAGCCGCGTCAACGCGCTCGTGTCGAACACCGTTACCGGCTCCGCGCCATCGCGCTGCGCGACGATTGCGACAATGTCCTCGTAATTGCGAAACAGGTTGCGCAGGACCTCCTGCTTCGTCGCCGGGTCCAGGCGGCCGTCGTAGATGACGTCGCCGAAAGTCCGCATATTGGCGATGTAATGCCTGAGCAGCGAATCCGCCTCTTCGGCAACGTGCATCGCCATTACCGCCGTCAGATCACGAATGTAAGTCGTTTTATCCTGGCGAAACAGGTTCGCCATGGTGCTCGTGTTGAGGCTCATCACTACCATGATCAGCAATAACACGACTAAAAGGAACTTCACTCGAATGGGAAAGCTGAATCTCGGCATGGCTATTCACTCCTCCTGGAGCCACCGGAAACATGGAGAACCTGTGACCTGTAAGAAACATTGCCGACCGCATCGACGGCTTCGACGACGACCGGGTGCGCACCGGGCTCGGGATTGAACCGCACTTCGAAGCGTCCCTCGGGATCGGTAATCACGCGTTTTCCGACCGCGTACACAGTGGCGCCTTCACCCGCGCTCCCGCGCAGTACGTACTCGTTGAGCGAGAGTTGCTCGATGGGCAACAGCTCGAGCGGCGGCGGCTCCGTGTCCGGTACCACCCGGAAGCGACGCGTACTCGTCGATGGTCCCTGCACCCAGCCGGCAACCGCGCTAACGCGCCAGTAATAGTTTCCGGCTGCGAGATTGCCGTGCACGAACGAGGTGTCGTCGAGATACTCGTCGACGACGATTTCATCGAATCCGGCGTTTTTGCCGATCTCCAGGCGGTACTTCCTCGCGCCGCGGGTACTGTTCCACGCGAATGTGACCTTCGGTGGAGCATGCAGAAAGGGAAATACACGGTTGCCGGCAGGCTGCCGGACCGACGGCATCGACGGCAGCTCCGTTACGCCCGAGGTCGTGCCGTCTTTGTCGATCGTCAGGCCCTCGTTGGCCGTTACGAGGAAATGTTCGCCGGCAACGTTGACATCGGCACGGCCCGAATAGATTGCAATCGTCGACGACTGGTCCGGATTGACGCCGATCCGGAAGTTGACGAGCTCATCCGCGCCATCCGCCGCCTTGAGCTCGACGAGGCCGGCCGGGAACTCGACGCCGAAGGTTCCGTAATCCGCATTGATCTCGCCGGACATTTCCCCCTCCATCACGAGCACGGCGGACTCGCGACGGGCGAGAAACGGATCGGCGGCGCCGTTGCTGAACACGACCAGGGAGTTCTGCCCGATCTGCAGCGTGTTGTCGGTCGTGAAGTCGACGCGGGCGCGCGAATTGGCGAACGTCTGCACCGCATCGCGATTTCTGACCGCGGTTCCGCGACTCGCACTTTTCCATGCGATGCTGTCCGCCGAGCGAATTTTCACGTCACGGCGCACGTCGCCGAGGAACGCCGTGAAAGCGCCCAGCGAGTCGGCGCCGCCGGCGATGTCCACGTTCCCACGGCCTCCGTGATCCGGCAAAGCCGAGTCTTCGATTAACGCGAGTTCCGAAAGCCTGGAGCCCTGCGGGAAGACGACGCGCACGAGCAAATTGAGAAACACGAGGAAAATGATCAGCGCCGCCAGCAGCACGCCGACATCGAACAGCTTCAGGTAGCGTTTGCGGCGCTCACGGCGAACGTCCGTTGCCGAGAATCCCATGGTTTCAGTGGGTTGTTTCGCAAGTGCAGCCATCAGAATTTCCCCTGGACGCGCAGGAACAGTCCCGTCGTCTTGAAGTCGTAGTCGGCATACTCGCTGTCGGAGACGTCCGAGAAGTTATAGCCGACGCCCAGGCGCAGCGGGTCGAAGCCGCCCCACATCAGTTCTGTCACAAAGCCGCTGCGATGGTCGTTGGCAACGTCCTGGCTCATCCAGCGGTATTCCGTGCCGAGCAGGAATTTCTTCGGCAGACTCCAGTTGAGCCGCTGTATGCTCAAGGACGTCCGCGACTGCGGGTCGAGCGGGTCGTCCGGACTCTCGCTCCAGCGCAGCGCCTGTTTGCCGACCCACTCTATGCGGCGCGATACCTGGTAAGACCAGTCGAGCGCGAAGATGTCGCTCATCAGTCCCGAGGCGACTGTCGCGTACTGGAATTCGGTGGGCGTGTTGTTGACGCGGGTATAGCGCGTCAGGAAATTCAGCCGGTCGTGCTCGACGGGACGGTAGGCGAGCCCGATGCTGGCTTCGGTGAAGTCGATGTTGCGGCCGACCTGCGCACTCGACTCGCTCTTGCTGAAGCGATACTTGCCGAGCATCGCAAAGTCGTTACCGAGCGCCAGTTCGAGATGCGTGTTTGACAGGAACTGCTCGCTCGCGATGCTGCGGCTGTCCTTGCGGTATTCATTGCGTGACGACAGCTTGAAGCCACGTTCGCTCGCGTACGTCGCTCCGATCGAGAATGCGTAGCGGTCCCCGCCGTTACCGCTCGACGCGTTCTCGGCGCTGTGCTCACCCGACACCTCTATCTGCAGGCCCTCGGCCGCCTCGAAGCGCTGCCTGGCGCCGATCATGGTCTGCTTCTGGTCACCGAGCGCGAGTTCGCTCCAGCGGTATTCGCTGTAGATCGCGCCGTCCGGCCCGAACGGCGCCTCGATGCCGATCAGGCGATTATTGCTCGTTCCGCTCGCCGCCAGGTCGTTGAACTGCTGCGCCACGTAAAGACGATTTCCGCGCCAGTTGAGCTGTGCGCCGAGTTCTGCCGACTCGCCGAGCGTGCCGTGCGTCGCCTTCGCATCGAGCGTGAGTTTCTCGGTCGCACGGAATGCGATGCCGACCGTGGACTGGTCGTTTTCGACGCCGGCCAGCGTCTGCTGATGCTCGAGTATGGTGTTGAGCGCGTCGCTCCACCGGTAATTCAGGCGCATGGCGGCCATCGTGGCTTCGCCGGCGAATCCCGACCGGTCCTCGATCTCCGCGGCGATGCCCCAACGCTTGCGGGCGAGGCTCCACTGCAGCGTGCCGAAGGAATTCTCGCTGCCGTCGACGAGCTGCGTCTGCTGTTCGTATCGGCCGAGCAGCGAACTCGATTCGCTGATCTTCCAGCTGGCCGCGATGCCGCTCTTTTCCGAGCCACGTTCGGACGTGACGCTGCTGGCCGAGAAGCCCGGATCGAGTCGCTTGAAGTAGGTATTCAGCAACAAACGGTTTTCCATGCCGAACCATTCGCCCGCGTCGATCTCGGCGGCAATCTTGTACGCGTCTCCGCGGCTGCCGGGCGCCTGGGCGATCGACTGGTAACTGAGGCCGCCGTCTTCCGAGACGTTGACGACGGAATTGTTGCCCTCGCTCGTCGCGAACTCGGCGATCAGCCGCGAATTCCCGCCGACCTTGTATTCTGCGTCGACGGCCTGCAGCGCATACTGCCCCGCAATCTGGTCCTCGCCGATCGCGGTCACGCCGACGGCCAGCCGTTCGCCGACACCCTGCCGTACGCGCGCCCCCGATGCCGATTGCGTAAAGCCGTCGACCGCCGATTCATAGTCGATCTGCAGGTACACGGCGCTGCCGCCGAGCAGGTTGTTTTCGATCAGCGAACTGTCCGCGCTGAAACTCGAGACCGGTCGACTGGTCAGCAGGCGACCATCGACATAGTCGATGCTGTAGTCCAGGCCCTGCTGCAGTGCCGTGCGCCGGAGGATGAGCCCGGAATCCTGGTCACGAACGATGACGCTGACGTGCTCGCTACCCTCGATCACGTCGCGCTGGCTCAGGTAATAGAGCGAACCGCCCGTTGCCCGCAGTTCGTCGCGTACATGCGCCTGCTCGATCGTGGCGTGGAACGCCTGTGCCCTGGTCCTGGCAACGCCGGATTCATCCTTCGCGGCCGAGGTATAGGTCACGGAAGCGCCGTACAGCGTGCGTTGGTAGCCGGCCAGCTCGGTGTCGGTGAAATTCAGCGCGTAGTTGCCGATCAGCGCATTGACCGTGTCGCTCTCGAGGGCCAGGTAGAACTTGCTCTGCGATTGCGCATCGTAAACGAGCGTGCTGTTGTCGCCGTACACGGGGTACAGGGTTTCGGGATCGATGTTCGTCAGCAGCCGGTCGTTGTCCTGCGCCGTCAGGTCGGAGAATATCTGTCCGAGTTCCTGCTGCCCGCTGTCGAACGCCGACGTCAGCAGGTACTTGCCCAGCACGTGGCCCTTGAGGTAGTAGGCCACGCGGCCCTCGGACAGCGTTTCCTTCTCCTCTGCCTTGCCCGCTGCGGCAAGGCTGCCGCTGGTCTGCAACTGGCTGAACTTGCCGTCCACGAGCGCCATGAAGAACAGCGGCTTGCCGCTGTAGGTAAACGTCTGTTCGATCTGGCCCGAATGGCCGTTGGCGTCGACGACCTTCGCAACGAAGGGATTTTCGCCGAGTTCGAGCTCTACGACCGCGGTGAAATTGCCTTCGGCATCGACGGCGATCTCCCTGTCGTTGAAGAATACGCGGCTGCCCGGAACCGTCGTCCCGGGTACGACAAGATTCGAATTCGTCATGGGTACGCCGGGCGGCGGCAGGCGCAGCGCGAGCTGGGGAATGGGCTCGGCGACGAACTCGAGTTCGCTGAGCGCGTCGTCGTCGACGGTGAGCCTGAGGTTCGCGATGCGCAGTATGCCTGCCGGGCTGCGCGCCACGAGACCGAAGTAATTGTCGCCCGGGGCCAGCGTGATCGGCGACGTGACGCGGCCGTCGGCATCGACATCGAGAGGTTCGCCATCGAGTGTGAACGTGTTGCCGGCGTCGGTCCGGGCTTCGAGCACCGTGTGCAGCACGACGTCCAATGCGCTGGATGCGGCAGCCCGGACTTCGTCGTCGACGGGCACGACGACTCGTCCCTGCGGCGCAATCACCTCGATCGTCGGCAGCCGCACCTCGGTTTCCACGCTGCCGCCGAGCGGCGTGCGCAGCAGAACCTTCATCGTGTCCTCGTCGCCATCGAGTTCGATCTGCGTGCGGAAGCTGCCGTCGGCGTCGACCTCGAGCGCGGTGTCGTTGATGCGCACGACGGCAAGCTCTCGATGGGGATCGTAATTCTTGGCCCGCTCGACGCTCGTAATCTCGCCGCTGATCTCTACGCGGCGATTGAGCTCGCGGCCGGCCGCACTGTCATTGCTCGCGATCGGCCGCGATTCGCCGAACGCCCGGATCACGAACTGGCTTTCTGGCAGGTTTTCGACCGTGTGCAGGTAATCGAACGCCGACCGGGCGCGGCGTTCCGACAACGCCAGGTTGCTCGCCTCGCTGCCCACGGAGTCCGTGTGTCCGCTGATGACCACGATTTCATCCGGATACGCGCGAATGGCCTTCGCCGTCTCGCTAAGGAGCGCCTTGGCCTGGCCCGTCAATTCGTGCGAGCCCGTCACGAACGCGCCGCCCGCGAGATTCAGGGCAATGGAATTGCGGCGATTGACGCCGAACACGCGGCGGCCGCTGCTGACCGACTGGTTCTCGCCCGTCTCGAACGTGAGGTAATAGGTATAGACCCCGCCGCCGTCGATGAGGGTGCCGTCGGTCTCGATGCCGTCCCATTCGATTTCCCGCGGCGGTGTGCCCGTGCCCTCTGCGACGTAGGCGATCCGGTCCCTGGAATCCGATACCGTGAGCTGCCAGCGTTCGATCCCGGACTGCGCCGCGACCTCGGTAGCGAAGCGTATCGGAGCGTCGAGCTTGCCTGCGCCAAGTTCGACGACTTCGTCCAGCCGCTCCACGCCGAGCCTGACGTCGGCCGTCGCGAGCGACACGGGCTGCCCGTTGACGAGCAGGCTCGGCATCAGGCTGCTGCCGTTGATCAGCAAGGGGGGCTGCCTCGTAGCGGCGTCCACGGCGACGCCCAGCTGCCCGTCGTCGCCGATCGCCGCATCGGCGTATTCCAGGATGACGCCGAAGTTGACCTTCGCCATGAGCCCGGGCGTCACGTTCGCGATCCGGGTCTTGTCGGTGGTCGCCCGCGCGCTGCCGGCGAGGCTCGCGAGATTGATCTTGAGCAGGCGTTGCCCCGGTTTGACGGCCGGGAAGTGGTAGCGGCCGAATTCGTCGGTCAGCGCATAGCTGCCGTCGTCGAGTGCCACCATCGCGGCGGCGATTCCGGCCTCGCCCTCATCCTGCCAGCCGTCCTCGTCGGCGTCGTAAAACACCTTGCCGATGAGCGTGCCGAGGTCGAACAGGCTGTCCTCTACGATTTCGATGTCCGCGCTCGCCGTGTTCGACACGAAACAGGTATCGCAGGCGACGGTAGCGACTGCCGTGTTGGTCCAGATGCCTTCCGCAACGCCGGAGCCGGCCACCATTCTGTAGCTCAGCACCGCGTAGCCCGGTTCGCCGGGGTCCGCCGTGCCGTTGCCGTTGCCGTCGACGAATCCGGGCAATGTCCCGATATCGAACGCCAGCGGCAGGCCGCCCGCAGGATCGGCCAGCGGCAGGCCGTCGAGTTGCGCCGTGCCCGGCACGAACTTGAATCCGCGCGCGGGCGTGTCGCTGATCAGCACGGGTCCGATCGGCGAGGCCGTCGTGTTGCGGATCTCGATGCTGTACGCGACGATCTCGCCGACCGTGGCCCGATCGCGGCCGACCGACTTCGCAAGCCGCAGCAGGTCCGGGTTGACGAGCGTAACGTAAATGCTTTCGGCCAGGTCGTCGGTCGTCGTGTCCGGATCCGGCTGATCGCCGGCGGCGGCCGTGACCGAGTTCGTAATCGGCTGCGGCAGCAGGCCGGCGCCCTGGTCCACGCTCGCGGAAATGTTGAGCGTCGCCGAAGCCCCGTTCGCCAGGTCGCCGACGCTCCAGACACCCGTCGCCGTATCGTACGTGCCGCCACTGTCGTCACTGACGAACGTCAGGCCGGCCGGCAGCGACTCCGTAACGCTGACGTTCGTTGCCGGCGCGGGGCCGTTGTTCGTGACCGACAGGGTGTAGGTCACGGTGTCTCCGGCCAGTGGCGTCGGATTGTCGACGGTCTTCGCGGTTACGAGATCGGCATTGTTGTTGATCGTGATGTCTTCGCTGAGATCGTCGGTCGTGGTATCCGGATCCGGCTGGTCGCCGCTCGCCGCCGTCGCCACGTTGGTGATGGGCTGCGCGAGCGCCGCGGCGCCCGTATCGATGGTCGCCGTGATGTTCAGGGTGGCGATCGCGCCGTTGTCGATCGTACCGATCGACCAGGCGCCCGTGACCGGGTTGTACGCGCCGCCGCTGTCGTCGCTGGCGTATGAAACGCCCGCGGGCAGCGTGTCGACGAGGCCAACGTTGGTCGCGCGTGCGGCGCCTGCGTTGAACACCGAAATCGTGTAGACGATCGACGAGCCCTCGACGGGTGACGCATTGTCGACGGTCTTGGTCGTGACGAGGTCCGCATTGTTGTCCACCGTGATGCTCGCGGACAGGGTATCCGAGGAGGTATCCGGATCCGCCTGGTCGCCCGCCGCGGCGCTCGTGGTATTCGTGATCGGCTGCGGCAGCGAACTCGCGCCCGCGTCGACCGTCGCCGTGATTTTCAACGTGGCGACGTTGTCCGGC
>JBFJQO010000023.1:0-14422 GCA_041616535.1 Woeseiaceae bacterium
TAGAGCATCGCCCTTACAAGGCGAGGGTCGGCGGTTCGATCCCGTCAGCACCCACCAGATTCGGAGCGGTAGTTCAGTTGGTTAGAATACCGGCCTGTCACGCCGGGGGTCGCGGGTTCGAGTCCCGTCCGCTCCGCCACTGACAAGACCAAGCCTCGCCCTGTGGGCGGGGCTTTTTCTTTTCCAGCCCGAATCGAGGTGCCGGGCACCCTGATTCTTCCCCTGCCAGACAGGGTCAAGTAGAATGCCCCGCCTTGAAATCACTGGTCGCGGGCACGCTCGCTCCTACGGTTAGAGTCCTATGCTGCAAAACATCCGAGAAAAATTCATGGGCGGCATCGCCATCGCGATCCTCGCTCTCATCGGCGTCACGTTCGTCTTCGTCGGCGGGGCGAACTTCGCCTTCATCGGCAGCAACTATGCGGCCAAGGTCGATGATGCCGAGATCCCGCTGGGTCAGTTCGAACAGGCCTACCGCGACCAGTTGCAGCAGAACCCGACGTTCGCGCAGCTTCCCGACGACCTGCGCCTGCAGCTTCGCCGGAACATCCTCGAGCAGTTGATCCAGCAGCGCGTGGTCGACAATTACCTTGCGAGCGCCGGCTACCAGGTCAATGACGCGTTGATCACGCAGATAGTCCAGATGACGCCGGACTTCCAGGTCGACGGCAAGTTCGACCTGGAAACCTATCGCAACGTGCTCGCCATGAACGGCTACGAGCCATCCCAATTCGAAGCGGCGCAGCGCCAGACACTGCGTCGCGCTCAGCTCGAACGTGCGATCCGCGGTTCGGCATTGTTGTCGCCGGCGGCCTACCGGAAATACCTCAACCTGGCCGGCGAGCAGCGCATCGTGAGGATGGCGACGCTCGAGCGGGACGCCGTTGCGGCCGATGTCGAGGTGACGGACGAGATGGTTGCTGCGTACTACGATGACAACCCGACGCTGTACCAGCTGCCCGAGGCGGCAGACGTGCGCTATGTCGAGGTTCGTCGCAGCGACGTCGCCGCCGGTGTCAGCATCAGCGAAGACGAGCTGGCCGAGCATTACGAATTCAACCAGGATCGCTACCAGCGGGACGAACAGCGGCAGGCACGTCACATCCTGATCCTGTTCGGCGACGACGAAAACGCCGCCGAGAAGGAAGCGACGGCGTTACTGGCGCGGGTCCGGGCGGGCGAGCCGTTCGAGGATCTCGCGCGCCAGTACTCCGATGATACGCTGACGGCGGAGCAGGGCGGCGACCTCGGTGCGCTCACCGAATCGCAGCTTGCAGGCGACCTCGGCAGCGCGATCTTTACCATGGACGAGGGCGCGATCGAGGGGCCGGTCAGGAGTGAGTTCGGTTTTCACGTCGTGCGGCTAGACCGCGTTCTCGAGCAGGGCCCGTTGCCGTTCGACCAGGTTCGCGCTGAGCTGACGGCCGAACTGCAGGACCAGAAAGCCGAGTCCCTGTTCCGCGATCTCGAGCGGCGTCTGTCCGACGCCCTGTTCGATGCGAGCGACATCGATGGACTCGCAGCGGCCATCAACGGCGAGGTCAAGACCGCCGAAGGCTTCACGCGTGACGGCGGTGAGCCGCTCGGCACGGACCCCGCGATTATTAACGCCGTGTTCGACGAGGTCCTGCTCGCGGGCGGCCTTTCCGAAGTGATCGAAATCGACGGAGGACGTTCGGCCGTGTTGTCGATCAGCGACTATCGCCCTGCAGCGCGTCGGCCGCTCGAGGAAGTGCGCGACGAGGTTGTCGCAAGCGTCCGCGCGCAGGAGGCCGAGAAGATCATGGCCGCGAGAGCCGACGAGATGATCGCCGCGCTCGAGCGCGATGTCGATTTCGCGGTGGCCGCGGAAGCGATCGGCGCGACGCCCGGGGAGCCGGTCGTCATGACACGCAATGCGCCCGATGCCGACCAGTTCGTCCAGGTGGCCGTGTTTACGGCCGCCAAGCCGGCGCAGGACAAGCCGACGGTCGGCAGTACGCGCAACGGCGTGGGCGGCTACACGGTCTACAGCGTCGAGGCCGTGCTGCCCGGACGTCCGGAAGCCCTGCCGGTCGAACAACGAGACGCGGGCAAGCTGCAGCTCACGGACCAGGCCGGCTTCGGCGAATTCGTGGCCTTCGTGCAGGCGTTGCGCGAGGATGCCGAGATTGTCATCAACCAGGATGCCATCGCCGCAGAGGACCTCCTGTAACGCAAAATAAGGTACCGGACACCCTATTTGAAATAAGGTACCGGACACCCTACTTCTTTAAATAGGGTGTCCGGTACCTTATTCAAGAACTACGACGTCGGCGCGGATTTCGCCGAGACGTGCGGCAGACGGATATCCTCGACGAGTCCGGCATCGGGATCGTAGAAGACGTCTTCGTCCAGGCTGCCCTCGCTCTTGGCGACTATGCTCGTAATCGTCAAATCGCCGGTAACATTGACGGCGGTACGCATCATGTCCAACAGTCGGTCGACGCCCATGATCAATGCGATACCCTCAACGGGTAAGCCAACCTGAGTGAACACCATCGCTAGCATGATCAGGCCAACCCCAGGCACGCCCGCCGTGCCGATTGAAGCCAGCACGGCCATGCCGATCACAGTCAGGTACTCACCCAGGCCCAGGTCGATACCATAGACGTTGGCGACGAAAATGGTCGCGACGCCCTGCATGATCGCAGTGCCGTCCATATTGATCGTCGCGCCGAAAGGCACGATGAAAGACGCCGTGGGATTATCCACGCCCAGGCGTTTTTCCGCGGCACGCAAAGTTACCGGGATCGTAGCGTTGGAACTCGCTGTGCTGAAGGCGAATATCTGCGGCGTGCGCACTTTGCGCAGGAACATCAACGGACTGACACCCGACAACAGCTTTAACAGGGTCATCAGCGTGCCGCTCGCGTGCAACAGCAATGCCACGACCACCACGCCGAAATAGGCGATCATCGGCATGATCAGGCCCAGGCCCTGCAGCGCAAAGGTCTTCGCCATCAAGGAGAACACCCCGTAAGGTGCGACGTGCATGACCACGGTCACGACCTGCATCATGATCTGGTTGAGCCGCTCCGCGCCTTCCGCGACCTTACGGCCGGGCTCCCCGACCATCAGCATGCACACCGCAAACAGGATCGTAAAAAAGATGATCTGCAACATGTTGCCTTCGGCATAAGCGGCAACCGGATTGCTTGGAACCAGGTCGATGATGACCTGGGTCAGCGGTGGCGCCACGGGCGCAGTGAAGTCGCCCTGTTCACCGGTCAGCTCGAATCCTTGCCCCGGGCCGACGATGACGGCTATTGTGATGGCCAGCGTTATTGCCAGCGCCGTTGTCATGACGAACATGCCAAAGGCCTTGACGCCGACACGACCCAGCTTGGTGATGTCGCCTATGCCGTAAACGCCACAGATCAGTGAGAACGTCACCAGGGGTACGACGAGCATCTTTAGTCCCGTGATGAACATCGCGCCGACCACGTGAAACACGCCGTTGACGAAGTAGTCATGGATAAACGCCACGTCCGACGCAAACGCGTTGATCAGGCTGCCCAGCACCAAGCCTGCGACCATCCAGATCAGTATTTTGGTGGTCATAGTCATATTGGGCCCCTAAAGTGACCGTTCCAATTTTTACCCCTGCAGGCGCGCGACTTAGGCGCGACAGTCGCCCGAACGGCGGCCACCTGCGCTAATCTTCGTCGAACACCATTCCCATGATGTTAACGCCGGCATCGACAAACGTCGTCTCGCCCGTTATGCCCGAGGCGAGGTCCGAGCACAGGAAAGCGGCCGTATTGCCGATCTCCTCGATCGTCACCGTGCGGCGCAGCGGCGCGGCCTTAACGGCGTAACTCTGCATCTTGCGGAAACCGCCGATACCGGCCGCTGCCAGGGTCTTCACAGCGCCGGCGGAAATCGCGTTGACGCGAATGCCCTTCGGGCCCAGGTCGGCCGCCAGGAAGCGCACGCAGGCCTCGAGGCTAGCCTTGGCGAGGCCCATGACGTTGTAATTCGGAACGACCTTGGTCGCAGCATCGTAGGTCAGCGCGAGCATGGCGGCATCTCGACCCTCCATCATCGGCACGGCGGCTTTGGCGAGTGCCGCCAGGCTGTAAGCCGAGATGTCGTGCGAGATCGCATAGCCCTCGCGGGTAATCGATTCGGTGAAGCCGCCCGCGAGTTGTTCTCGTGGCGCGAAACCGACCGAGTGCACGAGGATGTCGAGGCCATCCCAGTGTTTGGACAGTCCGGCAAACACGGCGTCTATCTCTTCGTCGCTCGTAACGTCACACGGGAACAGCAGGTCGGTGTTCTGGCCAAGCCGCGCGGCGAGTTTCCCGACACGGCCCTTCAGCTTGTCGTTCTGGTAGGTGAACGCGACTTCGGCGCCTTCGCGGACGAACGCCTCGGCAATGCCCGTGGCAATGGAACGATCGCTCGCGACGCCGACGATCAGCGCCTTCTTGCCGGCCATGAAGCCCATAGTGATTCCCCGACGGTGTCTCGAAAGGGCGATATTCTAGCTGGACTGCGCCGTTACATCGACATACATCGTGAGTTTCTGGCCCGGCCGCAGCACCTTGTTCTTGTCGATGCCGTTCCAGCGCGCAATCTGGTCGATGCCGACACGGAATTTGCGCGCGATCAGGTACAGAGAGTCGCCACTGCGCACCGTGTAACGTAACTTGCGAGTCGTATTTGCCGCGTTGATCGGCGAAGTCGCCGGGACCCCGCCCGCCACGGTGGACTGGTTCGTCCAGACGACCAGCTTGCGGCCCACCGACAGTGTGTCGCCCGGCGCCATGCCGTTCCAGGCCGCGAGCTGGCGATGCGTGACACCATAACGTCGCGCGATCGTCCAGAAGCTCTCGCCGTTCTGCACGACGTGTTCGAGCTTGTTGCCGGCGCGCTGCCGGTTCTGGGTCTTGGCGAGGCGCGCGTCGGCGCTCTGGCTGTAGGCCGCCAGCGGCTTCGTCGCAACCGGGATCATCAGGTGCTGGCCCGCGCGGATCAGGTTGCTGCGCAGGTTGTTGGCCGTGCGCAATGCTGCCGCGGTCGTGTTGTATCGCTCGGCGATCTGCGAGATCGCTTCGCCGCTCTTCACGCGATGGCGCTTCCAGCGCACGCGCTCGCTCGCAGGCACCTCGGCCAGTGCGGCCGTGAACGACGTCGCGACGTCGACTGGCATTACGAGACGATGCGGCCCCGACGGGTCGGTCGACCAGCGGTTGTAGCCGGGGTTGTAACGATAGACCGTGTCGACGTCCACACCCGCAAGCTCGGCCGCGAGGGCGAGGTCGAGCTGCTGCTCGATGTCGATGATCTCGAACTGCGGCACATCGGGTACCTCGGGCAGGGTGAGGCCGTACTTCGCAGGTTCGGCCACGATCTCGACGAGCGCCAGGAGCTTCGGCACGTACATGCTGGTCTCTTTGGGCAGCCTCAGGTACCAGAAGTTGGTTGGCTTGCCGGCCTTGCGGTTCTTGCGCGCGGCACGCAGCACGTTGCCTTCGCCCGAGTTGTACGAGGCGATGGCATTAAGCCAGTTGCCGTCGTTGAGTTCCTCGAGGTATTCGAGATAGTCGAGCGCGGCGCGCGTCGAATCGACAATGTCTCGGCGGCCGTCGTACCACCAGTTCTGCTGTACGCCGAAACGCTTCGCGGTCCCCGGGATCATTTGCCAGAGGCCCGCGGCGCGCCCGTGCGAGTACGCGAACGGGTCGTAGGCGCTTTCGACGATCGGCAGCAGCGCAAGCTCGAGCGGCAGGTCGCGGCGCTCGAGCTCGGACACGATATAGGGCATGTAGCGCCGGGCGCGCGTGAATACGCGTTCCAGGTACTCGGGGTGGTTCGCGAACCACCGGCGCTCGGCGGCCGTGCGGCGGTTGTCCTCGTACTCGAGTGCGAAGCCTCCGCGCAGCCTCGCGAGCAGGTCGTCCGGACCGGCCGGGGTCGACGGCAGGCTGGCGCCCTCGAGCGGCGAGGTCAGGTAAATGGCAGGTCCGTCGCCCTGCAGCAGCGCCGGCAGCGCCCCGTCGGGCTCGGGACCGGCCACGGCGGGTGCCGCGCCAATCGCGAAAAAGGTGACGAAAGCGACGCCAATGCCTCGAATTCTCTGCAATAATTGACGGCCTGGGGCCCGGAATATGTAATACATCGGGCTATCCTACCGAGGAAGACGGCGCGTGCAAGTAGCGAGTTCACACAAAGCGCAGGAATGGCTGCAGACGCCACTCGGCGAGGCCCTGCTGCAGCAGGAATCGCGGGTCGTCGAGGAGGCGCTCGACGGGATCTTCGGCGAGGAGTGCCTACAGCTCGGGCTGTGGGGCGAGTGTCGCACGTTCACGCGCTTCACGCGCACCCAGCGCTGTGCCCTGGTCAATGAGACGCCCGAGGGACGTCCCAGCGCCGTCGGCGACTTCCACCGCCTGCCTGTCGAAAGCGACTCGATCGACGCAGTCCTGTTACCGCACACGCTCGATTTCAACGACCGGCCGCACGAGGTGCTGCGCGAGGTCGATCGCGTGCTGCGGGCCAACGGGCACATCGTCATTCTCGGTTTCAAGCCTGCAGGCCTGTGGGGCCTCAGGCGCCTCATACCGGGCGCGGGCATGCCGCCCGGCGCGGACCACCTGATTTCGGAACGGCGCCTCAGGGACTGGCTCAAGCTGCTGGACATGCGCATCCAGGGCGGCCAGCGCTATTTCTTCCGCTGGCCGTTGCCGCGCCGCAAGGTCGGCACCTCGCAGAAGTGGGAGCGCCGCGGCCAGGCGCTGTGGCCGGAGCTCGCGGCTTGCTATATGCTCACGGCGCAAAAGCGGGTCAGTACGCTGACGCCGGTGCGGCCGTTGTGGCGCCGCAAGCCGAAGGTCGTCGCCGGGCTGGCCGAGCCATCCACCCGAGTCTCCAGGATTCGTTTTTCAAGAACCGGCTTTGACGCGAACGATTGAGATTTATACCGACGGCGCATGCAGGGGTAATCCCGGGCCGGGCGGTTGGGGGGCGCTGTTGATCGCAGGCCATCATCGCAAGACGATGCACGGCGGGGATCCCGAGACGACCAACAATCGCATGGAGCTGACCGCCGCGATCGAAGCGCTCAACGTGCTCAGGAAACCGAGCCGGGTCTTATTGCACACCGACTCGAAATACGTCATGGACGGCATCAACGAGTGGCTGGCCAACTGGAAACGGCGCGGCTGGAAGACGGCCAACAGGAAACCCGTCAAGAACCAGGATCTCTGGATGGCTCTCGATGAGGCGGCACAGCGGCACGACATCGAATGGATCTGGGTCAAGGGCCACGACGGCAATCCGGGCAATGAAGAGGCCGATGCCCTCGCGAACCAGGGCATCGACGAGCTGCGGGATCGCGCCCGAGGCTAGAGTGTCAGTTGCAGTCCGATCCGGGCACGCAGTCCCTGTGCCGGAAACCCGACCGCTTCGACGTATTGCGCGTCCAGCGCGTTGTCGAGCGCAAACCGCCACATGATGCGCTCGCCGGCACGCCATGTCGCCGCGATATCGAGGCGCTCGTAACCGCTGAGAAAAAGCATGCCCGTCGGTATCGACGCGTCGACATACTCGCCCAGGACCAGGAGACGTGCCGACACGGTCCAGTCGTCGCCGGGCGTCCAGTCCAGCGACAGGCCGCCGCGCCACTCCGGCCGGTTGCGCAGTTCAGCGTCGCTGCCGCGAATGTCCGCGCGCGCATGGTTGACATGTGCCTTCAGGTCCACGTCGCCGGCGAGCTTAATTTGCAGGGCCAGCTCGACGCCCTCGGTAACGGCACGCGATCGATTGACGAGCAGGAACTGTGCCGGGTCGAAGTCCACTAGATCGGTGAACTCGCTGCGGTAGGCGGCGAGGGAAATCCGTCCCCGCATGCCTGCAAGACGGCGCGTGAATTCCACATCCACGCTGTCCCCCGATTCGGGCCGCAGGTCTGCGTTGCCGATGAGCGGATGGGCCAGCGCAAAGAAACTCGGCGCCTTGAATCCCTCGCCGGCATTGATGCGCAATTCGGTTGCGCCGTCGGCGAAGCGGAACAGGGCGCCGGCACGCCAAGTCGTGTTCGCGCCGACCGTCTCGATGTCGTCGTGCCGCAGGCTTCCCTGCAGCGTGAACGCACCGACCGGGACGCTGGCCTCGACGAATGCGCTGCGCGAGTCGCGCCGCAGTGCAAAGTCGGTCGCGAGCGGGAAGCCGACATCGAGCGTTCCCAGGCTGTCGCCCTGTTCGCCCTGCCACTCGCCGCCCAGCAGGAACGACACACCGCCGTCCAGCTGGTGGCGCGCCGTGACGGCAATCTGCCTGCGATCGAAACCCGTGTCCGACGTATTCGGCGGGACGCCGTCGAGCTGGCCGGGCGCGATGCCGGGCGAGGCGATCGCTTCGCCGCGTTCGTAGTAACTGCCGGCCAGTCGCAGGTGCCAGTCGCCGGCGGCAACCGTGTCCCAGGAAGCTCGCAGGTGGGACTCGTCGTTGTCGGCGTCTTCGAGGACACGATTGACGGCCAGGAGCGGGCCGCCGCTGTCCTGCGGGAACCGCCGTACTTGCGACTGCTGCGTCCGTACGCCCAGCGAAAGTCGGGAACCGCCGTCAAAGTCGCGGCTGAGTGCCGCATGCAGGCCGCTGTCCTCGTAGGACGTGTGGGTGTCGTTGGAATCGTCGCGCGTGGCGTGGGCACCGAGGAGCATGTCCGTCCCCGCTTGCGAGCCCGCGGCCGTCAGTCCTGCACGAGCGAGTCCATCGCTGCCGGCTTCAAGGTTGACTCGCATGCCGTCGATGCCGGAATCCGTGATGATATGCACGACACCCGCAAGCGCATCGGAACCGTACACGGACGACAGGGGGCCGCGTACGATGTCGATGCGGCCGACACCGGCCAGGTCGAGACCCGCAAATTCGTAGGATCCGCCGCTCGTGTTCGTCAGGTCGTTGACCTTGACCCCGTCGATGAACACGGCTGTGAAGTTCGGTTCGCCGCCCCGGACGAGGACGCTCGTGACGCCGCCGCGTCCGCCCTGTTGTGCAACCTCGACGCCCGCGACATGGCGCATGGCCTCGACGATGCTTGCCGGGTAGTGCCGCTCGATGTCGGCTGCGTCGATGCTGGTGACCGACGCCGCCACGCCGGTTCGCTCAACGGGCAGCCGCGTTGCGCTGACGACCACGACGTCGAGTTCGTCTACGTCGTCAGCGTGCAGCTCGGCCGACGAGATTGCCGCTGCAAACAGGGCCGCAACCGTCGCACCGGACCGGAATCGTCGTGACACGAATTTCATGTCCTTATTTTGACATGATGTTAAGATTTTCCGCACAAAAGGCCGCAGGGATGTGCGCCGCGCCGCGTCGTGCATCGGAATCGTTCATGGACATCGAAGACCTCATCGACAAAGCGGTGGCCATCCTGGAGCGCCGCGGGAAGATCTCGCTCTCCGCCCTCAAGCTGGGGTTGTCGATTGACGACGAGGTCATGGCCGTGATCCGCGACGAACTCGTCGATGTCCTCGGTGTCGCCGAGGACCGGGACGGCAAAGTGCTTGTCCATGTCGAGAAGACGAGTTTCGAGGCCGACGATGCACCGGCCCCTGCCACCGGTGAGGACCTCGCGGAACGGCGCGTACTGACCGTCATGTTTTGCGATCTCGTCGGCTCGACCAAGCTCTCGACCGAGCTCGATTCGGAAGACCTGCGCGACGTCTTCTCGCGCTACCAGAGACTGGCCTCCGATGCGATCGTCTCGATGGACGGCTATGTTGCCCAGTACCTCGGCGACGGCATTCTTGCGTACTTCGGCTACCCGCGCGTGCACGAATCCGATGCTGTGCGCGCGGTGCGCACCGGCCTCGAAGTCATCGACAGGCTGGCCGGCCTGAACGATGAGCTGCATGCCGAGTTCAATATTCGCCTGCAGGTTCGTGTCGGGATTCATTCGGGCGAAGTCGTGATCGGCGACATCGGCGCGGACGCGCGCAAGGAGACGCTGGCGCTCGGCGAAGTGCCCAACGTCGCCGCACGACTCCAAGGCGTGGCAAGCCCGGACGAGATCGTGGTCAGCGAGGCGACGCGCCGCCTGCTCGGCGCACGCGTCGAACTCACGAGCCTCGGCACGCACGAACTCGCGGGGCTCAACCGGCCCGTGCAGGCATTCCGTGTGACCGGTCTCGCCGAGCAGGTGAAACTCGACGATGCGACCGACAGCGTGCTCATCGGGCGTGACAAGGAGCTGGCGACGCTCGGCGAGGCCTGGAAGGCCATCGGGTCGGGCGCAGGTGCGGCGATGCACCTGACCGGTGAGGCCGGTATCGGCAAGTCCACGCTGTTGCGCGGCTTACTCAGGCGCGAGGCTATCGACCCCGGCCAGGTCATCGTCATGCGCGGCCAGGACGAAACGCGCCTCAGCTCCTTTCGCCCGGTCATCAACGCGCTGCGGCTGGCATGGAACCTGGGAAAAACGGGGGAGGACGCGTTCGCCCGGTTGGACGCGGCGATGGCGGCACAACCGCCCGATGACAAGGCGCTCGTCGCCGAGCTGCTCGGCATCGGCGTACCGGAGTCGATGCAGCTTCCGCCAATGACGCCACAGGTGCAGCGCCACCGGACCCTGAATGCGCTCGTCAAGGTCTTGTTGCGTGTGCCGATAGGGGAGAAGCGCCTGCTCGTGGTCGAGGACCTGCACTGGTTCGACGCGACCTCGATCGAACTCGTCAACCTGCTCGTCGACAACATCGAGCGCAACGCCACGTTGCTCCTGATGACGGCGCGGCCCGAATTCGAGCCCGGGTGGGGATCCCGCAAGGTCGAAAGGATTGCGATCTCGAGGCTCTCGCCCGCCGAGATGATCGCGTTGATCAAGAATGTCGCCCACGTCCGTGAGTTGCCCGAGGAACTGGCCAGGCGCATTACAGCGCGCGCCGAGGGCGTACCGTTGTTCCTCGAAGAACTGACCAAGACGGCCTTCGAGTCCGGCGTTGTGCATACGGACGACGAGGGTTACGTTTCGGTCGACGGCGATCTCGACGACGAAGTCGTGCCGGTCAGCATCTATGGGTGCCTGATGACGCGCCTCGACCACACGGTCGTCGCGCGACAGGTCGCGCAGCTCGGCGCGGTCATCGGCAATCGCTTTTCCTACGACCTCGTTCGCGCAGCATCGGAGCTCGACGAGAGAACATTGCAGAAAAGTCTGCTCGATCTGATCAAGACGGGAATCGTCCAAACCGTCGCCGCGGGTGCGGACGAGGTGTACGAATTCACCCATGCGATCCTGCGCGACGCGATCGGGCAATCGTTGCTGCGCGCGACGAAACGCGCCATGCACAGTACGGTCGCCGACACCCTGTTGGCCCGGTTCGAAGCGCAAGCGGCATCCGAACCCGAGACGGTTGCCCTGCACCTGACCCTGGCCAGCCGCGGTACGGAGGCACTCGAGCACTGGCGTGTTGCCGGCCTGATGGCGCTCGGTCGATTCGCCATGGCCGAGGCGGTTGACTATTTTTCGCGCGCGCTCGATGTCACGAACGAAATCGCCGCGGTTGACGAGCGCAACAAGGCGCAGCTCATGCTGACCGTGCTGAAGGCGGCTCCGCTGATGGCGATCCGCGGCTGGGGCTCGCCGGATGTCCGGGCCTGCTACGAACATGCAAGGGAGCTCCTCGACAAGATCGACGACAAGTCACCCGAGGAACTTTTCCCCACGCTGATCGGGTTGGCCTCGTACTTCATCGTCACGGCGAATTGGCCGGAGGCGCGCCGCCTCGCAAGACAAAATGCCGATCTCGCCGAGCGTTCGGGCCGGCCCAACCTGATCGTCGAGGCGCTCAGCGAGAAAGGCGTGGTCGAGGCCTACAGCCAGGACCCGCACCACGCGGAGGCGTCGTTCAGCCGGGCAATCGCTTCGTACGACGCCGACACCTACGACGAACACCTGCTGCGTTTCGGGCGCAACGGCCTCGTCGTCAATTACTCGGCGCGGGCGCTGAATCACTGGTCGCTCGGCTACTTTGATCGTGCTATCGAGGATTGCAAACAGGCCACGGCGATTGCGCGCAACCCCTATCACCCGTTCTCGGTTGCATGGTCGATGTGCTCGATGCCATTTATTACCTTGCTCAGCAGAGAACCGGAGATGGGCCGCGACCAGATAGAGGAGTTCTGCGCGTTTGCCGAGGAGCAGGGCTTTCCGTACTGGCTGGGGCAGGGCCTTATCTGCCGCGGCTGGCACGCGCTTCTCGTCGGGCGGCTCGACGACGCCCGCAAAGACCTCGACGAGGGACTCGGTATTTGGTACGCGAGCGGCTCGCGCATGTTCGACGCAATGATGACCACGCCGCTGACCCGTTTGCAGCTCGCGACCGGCGATCTCGACAGTGCCTTGCAATCGGTCGAAAAGGCACGCGCTTTCATCGCGGAGACCGGTGAGATCTGGTACGCGCCCGAGGCGGAGATCCTGTTCGGCGAGGTCATCGAGGCGCGCAACGGCGGCGGAGACGAGGAGGCGCTGGCCGCGTATCGTCGTGCCCTAAGCCTCGCTGAGCAGCGCGGTACGCGTATGATGCAGCTGCACGCCGCGCTGCACATCGCCCGGATACTGGGCCAACGCGGCGAAAATTCCGCCGCAATTGAAATACTTGCGCCGATTGAGGCATCCTTGACCGAGGGTCACGACATAAGAGCCCGGGTCGATGCGAGGAACCTGCTGGCATCGCTGCAGTAAGCCAGGCTCGCCCCGGCGCATTTGCAGTTTTCACCAACAAGAACAACGCGCGTACCGGTCTGGAGGGTGGTCCGGGCCGAGCGAGCAAAAGGGGGGTACTCTCTTGAACCGCACGAGGACGAGCGCGGCCCGTTCTGCATTGGCAGGACTCGTGGCTGCTTCACTGTCAGTCGGTGCGTACGCCGGGCGGATCGAAGAGATCACGGTCGTTGCTACCAAGCGTGAGGAGGCCGCCCAGCGGGTCGGACTTGCCGTTACGGCACTCGACGACAAGGATTTCCGGGAACTGACTGCAGGGCGACTCGGCGCGCTCGCCAACCAGATCTCGAATGTCGAGGCTTACGTGACCGATTCGTTCCTGCAATCGGTGCACATCCGCGGCATCGGCCTCAACGAGTTCCAGGGGCAGTACGACTCGCCGGTCGCGCAGCACATCGACGAGGTCTACATCAGCAAACCCTGGATGATTTCGCGGCCGCACTACGATATCGAGCGCGTGGAGATCCTCAAAGGCCCGCAGGGCACGCTGTTCGGCCGCAACACGACCGGCGGTGCGGTCAACTACTATCGTGCCAGGCCCGAACCGGACGCCTACCGGATGGTCGAGCTCGATTACGACGAGCACCAGCGCGGTAGCCTGCAGGGCGTCGTCAACGGTGCACTCTCGGACGCCGTCAGCGGACGCTTCGCCTTTCGCCACAGATTCGGCAGCGGCGGCCCGCAGAAGAACCTGTTCACGGGCAAGGATCACGGCGAGCCGGATGCCCTCGACGCGCGTGCCTCGCTGCTGTGGGAAGACGGCACGCTGAGCGTGCTGGCCTTGCTGCACGGCGGCTACGATCGCGGCGAAACCGTCGCATCGAAAGGACCCGGCCTGTTCAATTTCGGTGCGCCCGGATATTGCCCCGAGCTGCTTACCGGTGAGATTGCCGACGACCCGTCGATCTGTGCCAAGTTCGCGGGATTTGCGACGCTGGGCGGCTCGCCCGAGGGCGAATTCGAACCTGCCGATATCTTCACGATCAACCAGAACACGCCTTCCCGGGTCGACGACCGATTCCGTGGCGGCTATCTGCGCGTCGAATACGACAGCGACGTCGGCACTTTCGTCTCGATCACGGCCTACGAGTACTACGAGCGCGATCACGAAGACGACAGCCCCGGCGATATCTTCGACGCCACGAGTTCGCACTATTACAACGAGATCGACCAGTTCAGCCAGGAGCTGCGCCTGGCCGGCGATTTCAGCGACCGTTCGCGCTACCTGGCGGGCCTGCACTACGGCCGCGACGACATCCGGCAGGCGGACGGCACCGACCTCAGCGAGCAGCCGCTGCCCGGCGTGACGCCGCCGTTCGCGGACCAGTTCTTCGGCCAGTTCAATCTCGAGCTCGATACCGTCGCCGTCTTCGGTCATCTCGAGTTCGACGTCAACGACGTGTTCACGCTGAATCTCGGCGGCCGCTACACGGACGACAGCATCGAGGTCAGCGACGGCCTGCTCGGTATCGGTAATCTCCCGCAGGTCGGCAAGGAGCGCCTCGTCACGCCCTGCCTGATTACGACCTACCCGGAGGGCCCGGTCGGCTCGCCGGCCTGCCCGTTCCTCGGACCCGAAGCGCCGCTCTACAACGAAAGCCGCAGCGACAGCGATTTCTCCTGGCGTATCGGCGCCGAATGGCACCCGGCCGTCGATCATCTCGTGTATGCGAA
>JBFJQO010000024.1:0-14351 GCA_041616535.1 Woeseiaceae bacterium
GGCATCGACAGACGCCAGGTCCGGAAGATAACGCATCGCAGGCGCATCAAGATCAATACCACCTTCCGTAGCCAAATGGAGCACACCCGTGGCCAACAGAGTCTTGGTCAGCGAGCCAACATGAAACCGTGTGTCGGGACCGAAGGCAGCGCCGGAGTCATTATCTCGAAGCCCGGCTGCACCGATTCTCACCTCGCCGGCCTTGCCCACTAGCATCCAGGCCATGCCGGTCAGGCCTTCCTCAGCAAGGATTGTCTCGATGTCCTGTTGCAGGTCGGCCCTGGCGAGCGGGCCTGCGGTACAGCCCAGGAATGCAATCGCTGCAGCCAAGGTGGCGCAGAGGATTCGGCGCGGCTCAGTTGCCATGGTGTCCACAACTTGCTGGGACTTCAACGGCTCGAGGATCTTGGAATCAAAGCCGGATCAGCAAGACGAGCAAGAGTACTGTCGACAGAATCGCAACAACCGTCCGAATGGTGTTCCATCGTAGCCAGCGCGCCTCAAACTGTGCCGTCGTTTCCACTATGGCAGATTCGGTCATCGTGTCGAGGTCCTGGGATTGAAGGTGGTTGTTCAGCGGGATGTTGATCGTCACCGTGGGCACATGAACGCCGAATATATAGATCACGCATGTGACGATCAGGAGAATGCGATCAAGGCCCTCCAGTTGCCAGAATCCCAGCGCGGTGGTCGCCAGCAATACGACCGCAGAGCCAAGCCAGACCACCATGAATATCGGCTGATTGTCCTGGATCACGCGATCCATTGCCTTGAAAGATTTTAGGAAGCCAAGGTCGCCCAGGGTTCTAATGCCGGGCATCACGACGATCGCGAACGTGAGCACCAGCCCCGCGACCAGCGAACAGAACAGCGCGGAAACAAGTACGGCAATTTGAATGAGTTCCATTATCGGTGCTCCGGTCAGATGACTCTATCGCCGATAGTTAGCTGTGCGTGAAGCAAATCGTTTCTTATCTCGTGTCACCTTACGCGTTCAGGACACCCGTAGCGGCAGTCTCTCGAAGATAATCCTTCAATCTCCGGGGGCTGCTGCCAGTCACAAGCTTGACGTCCCCGCTAATGGCAGACGCGCGGTCCTCCCTGAAATAGCGCTCGAGGTCGAGCATGCGATCCGCGAGTTCTTCCGGCATTCCCCCGGCAAGCATCCCCGCCTTCAGGTCATCGGGCGGGAGACTCACATGCGTTATCGTGCGACCGAGCACATTTGACAACTCGCCGGCAATCTCGTCGTAGGTGAACGCCTCGGGACCGGTCAGCGTGTACGCCCTCCCCTCGTGATTTCCACCAGTAAGCGCCTGGACAGCGACCGCGGCGATGTCACGCACATTGACATGACAGATCTTCGCGTTTCCTGATGCGCTGTAAAACGCGTTTTCGGCCCGAATCGTCTCGCTCATGAAGGTAACGACGTTTTGCATGAAGCTGTTCGGACGAAGAAACGTCCATGCCAGCCCACTCTCCTCTATCGCCCTCTCGATCGGCCTATGAACATTCGCGAGACTGTACGACTCATCCTCTGCCCCCATCACGGACTGCTTCACAATGTGTTGGACACCACAGGCCTTCGCCGCTTCCACGGCGTTAAGTTCAAGTTCGGTTTGATTCAGGAGATTTGGACCCAGGAGGAACAACCTGTCACATCCGTCGAAGGCGTTCTGAAGGGTCTCTGGCTGGTTGTAGTCTATAACGGCCGCATCAATCCCATTCGAGCGTGCATGGTCCGCTTTATCCTTTGAAAAATACGCCACCCGAAATTGCGCATCCGTCGACTCGAGTTGCTTGAGAACTGCGCTTCCGACGGTCCCTCCGGCTCCTGTAATACAAATCATGATTTGTGATCCCCCTTCAGCGAGTGCGAGTGTATAAGGTCCTGTCAATCAAGACAGGCTGACGATACCGATTATGTGGGAAGCGAAACGACACCGAGTTGCTGGAACATGGTCAGCATATCCAGAATCTCCCATTCCTCAACAATCCTACCGTCCTGGAAATGACTGAGTATCATCCCGTTTATCTTCACGGCCTTGCCGGTTGGCGAGATTCCCATGAGATCGCCTTTGTGCGTACCGGTTAAGGTGACGGAGATCACGACTTTATCACCGCCATTAACCAGATCGTCGACTCTCACATTCAGATCGGGAAAAGCGATTCGGTAAGCAGCCAAGAGATCTTTGAGAGCCTCCGGACCATCTAATTCTTGATCGGGACTTCGATAAACGTAGTTTGGCTGAACTAGTTCGTCCAAGACCGAGAAATCTCCATTGTTGATAACTTCGCCGATGAATCGACGCAATACTGTTTCATTTGCTTCAGACATCAGGCATCTCGCTGCATATTAAGGCTGACATTGGAATTTTGAATCGCTATTCGAAGTCGGTCTTCTGTGGGTCAGTAGCGGCCGTTCCGACACATTCTAGCCGAATGGCCGGATTTGAGAGAAAAACGGGCATTGGCCACGAGTTAAAGACAAGAAAAAAGCCGGTCCCGAGAATGGGACCGGCCTGATTTCCTGGTAGCGGGGGTGGGATTGATTGCCCTCGCCGCTGCGCGGCTCAGTTATGTCGGCCGGCTGAAGCCGGCCTCGGAGCGGATCTCCCTTGGGTCGATCCTCACCCCTTCGGGGCGCCCTCGCAAGCTCGGGCGTCCAAAACGCTGCCGCGTTTTGTTGATCAGGGCTCAATTCCCTGCCCCACCCCTCCCGAAAATGAAAAAGCCGACCCCGATGGGGCCGGCCTTTTTCATTTTGGTAGCGGGGGTGGGATTTGAACCCACGACCTTCGGGTTATGAGCCCGACGAGCTGCCAGACTGCTCCACCCCGCATCGGCAGGCTGCGCATATTAATGGGCTATAGCGGTGTTGTAAAGCCCGGATTGGGCGCGAGAGGTCGCCAGCAAACTGCCTCCCGCAAGGGACGCCGGTGGTTTACGAGAGCACGTCGATGCAGAGCGCCAGCAGCCAGCCCGGCACGATGCCGAGCGCGAGTACGGCGAGCGAGTTCAGGCTCAGCACCAGCCGAGTGTCGGGGCCAGCCTGCAGCACGGCCTGATCCTCGCCCTGCTCGAAATACATGTACCAGATGACCTTGAGGTAGTAGTAGGCGCCGATGACCGAGGCCAGCACCATGAGAACGGCCAGCCCGGTGCCGCCGATGTCGAGCACGGCGCTGATGACGTAGAGCTTCGACAGGAAACCGACGAACGGCGGGACGCCCGCCATCGAGAACATCAGGAACAGCATCATCAGAGCAAACCAAGGACTGCGCGCATTGAGACCCTTGAAGTCGCTCAGCAGCTCGGCGTCGTAGCCCCGGCGGCTCAGCAGGATGATGATGCCGAAGGCGCCGGCCGCGGTGACGACATACGTGAGCGCGTAGAACAGCGCCGATGCATAGCCGTCCGGCGTGCCTGTGTACATCGCCAGCAGGATGAAGCCGACGTGCGCAATTGTCGAGTACCCGAGCATGCGCTTGATGTTGGTCTGCACGATCGCGATGAAATTGCCGACGAGGATCGACAGGACACCGAGGAACATGATCATCGTGCCCCAGGTCTCGTGGAGGCCGCCGAGGCCGTCGACGAGGACGCGGAAAATCAGTGCGAAGGCCGCCAGCTTCGGCGCCGACGCGAGATACAGCGTCACCGGCGTGCGCGCGCCCTGGTAGACGTCGGGCAGCCACATGTGAAACGGCACCGCCCCGAACTTGAACGCGATACCCACGATCAGGAACGCGAGCCCGAACCAGAGCGGCAGATTGTTGAGGCCCGGGTCAGCAGCCAGGACCGCCGCGATCTGGCCGAACTGCAGCGAACCGGTCACGCCGTACACCCACGAGATGCCGTACAGCAGCGCGCCGGAGGCGATGGCGCCGAGCACGAAGTACTTCATCGCGGACTCGGCTGCCGTCATGTTGTTGCGATCGATCGCGACGAGTGCGTACATCGACAAAGCCAGCGTCTCGAGACCGAGGTACATCGTGAGCAGGCTGTTCGCCGACATCATGATCATCATGCCGAGCAGCCCGAACAGGCCCAGCAGGTAATACTCGCCCCGATTCAGGTCGTTCGCGCGCAGGTAGTCACGCGCATACAGGAACGCGATACCGACAAAACCGATCGTCGCCAGTTTCAGCAAATTGGCCAGCGGATCGCCGACATAGGCGCCGAAGAACACGACGGTACGCTCCGCCGGCATGCTCCAGTACAACACAATGGCCGTGATGGCGAGCGACAGCATGCTGAGCCAGAATGTCGCGCCGCGATTCTCGTCGTCGATGAACAGATCCGCGATCATGACCACACAGATGAGCCCCAGCAGGGTCATCTCGGGCGCGGCGGTAATGTAGTCGATCAACTTCATATCCGGACCTGTCAAACCTTCGGCTGCGCGACTTGCTGCAACAACTGCTCGATCGTGGTGTTCATCATGTCAACCAGCGGCGCCGGCCACAGCCCGACCAGCAAAACGCTGGCCGCGAGGATGGCCAGCACGAGGAACTCGCGGGCGTTCACGTCCTGCAATTCCGCTACCCGGTCGTTCGCGATCTCGCCGTAGACGACGCGCTTGATCATCCAAAGCGTGTAGGCCGCCCCCAGAACGAGCGTCGTAGCCGCCAGGAACGCAAACCAGAAGTTCGCCTTGAAGCTCGCGATGATCACCATGAACTCGCCGACGAAACCCGAGGTTCCGGGCAAGCCGGCATTGGCCATTGCGAACAGCACCATGAATGCCGCGAAGACCGGCATCGTGTTGGCCACGCCGCCGTAATCGGCGATCTGCCGGCTGTGCACCCGGTCGTACAGCACGCCGACGCACAGGAACAGCGCGCCCGAGATCAGGCCGTGCGAGATCATCTGCACCATCGCGCCCGTCATACCCAGCCCGGCCCCCGTGTCGGCGGCGATCCACCACAGCAGGAACATGCCGAGCGTGGCGAATCCCATGTGGGCGATCGACGAGTACGCGATCAGCTTCTTCATGTCCTTTTGCATCAGCGCGACAAAGCCGATGTAAACGACCGCGATCAGCGACAGCGCGATCATGAGGCCTGAGAAATAGGCGCTACCGTCCGGCACGATCGGCAGCGACAGGCGCACGAATCCGTAGCCGCCCATCTTCAGCATGATGGCCGCCAGGATCACCGAACCGCCCGTCGGCGCCTCGACGTGCGCATCCGGCAACCACGTGTGAACAGGCCACATCGGCACCTTGACCGCGAAGGCAATCAGGAACGCGAGGAAGATGAGCTTTTGCGCGTTGAGTTCGATCGGCAGGTTCATGAAATCGAGCAGATTGAAACTTTCCGCCTGCAGGTACAGCCAGATAAACGCAACCAGCATCAGCACCGAGCCGAGGAACGTGTACAGGAAGAACTTGAGCGTCGCGTAAATGCGCCGCTCCCCGCCCCAGATGCCGATGATCAGGAACATCGGGATCAGCATCGCTTCCCAGAACACGTAGAACAGCAGCCCATCCAGCGCGCAGAACACGCCGATCATGAGACCCTCGAGGATCAGGAACGCCGCGAAGTACTGCGGGGCACGGTTCGTGATCGAATCCCACCCCGCGATGACGACGAGCGGCGTGATGAACGTGGTCAGCAGGATCAGCGGCGCCGAGATGCCGTCGACACCGAGGTAATACCAGACGTTGAACGTCTCGACCCAGCTAACCCGTTCGACGAACTGCATGGCCCGCTCGGCGTTGTCGAAGCCCAGGTACAGGCCGATGCTCCCGAGGAACGTCAGCATCGAGAAAGCCAGCGCCGCCAGGCGCATCAGGCGCGCCTGCGACGACCTGGCGTCGCCGCCGTCGCCGATCAGCAGCAGCGTGGCGCCGCCCGCGATCGGGAACCAGATGAGGAAACTGAGCAGGTAGTTCGTCAGCACGCCGTTACCTCACCCAGATAAGCCAGCCGAGCAACATCGTCAGTCCGATGATCATCGCGAAGGCGTAGGTGTACAGGTAGCCGGTCTGGATGTGGCGCATGTAGCCGGCCACCCAACCGACGGCCCGCGCCGTCCCGTTGACCAGCAGACCGTCGATGATGAGCTCGTCGCCCTTGTGCCACAGGAACTTGCCGAAACTGCGCCCGCCCGCAGCGAAACCCTTGATGTACAAATCGTCCATGTAGTACTTGCGATCGAGCAGGTTGTAGAGTCCGGACACTTTCTGCCGGATCGTTTCCGGCATCTCCGGCCGCGCGAGATACAGGTACCACGCCGTAGCCACACCCGCAGCGGCGAGCCAGAAGACCGGCGTCACGACCGCATGGGTCAGGAGCCCGAGGCTGCCGTGCCAGCCCTCGCCGAGGCGCATGAGCACGTCCTTGCCGGTCTCGACGTAGATCGCGTCACCAAAGAATCCGCCGAACAGCACCGGGCCGACCGTGAACCAGCCGATGACCGCTGACGGGATCGCCAGCAGGATCAGCGGCACCGTGACGACGGCCGGGGTCTCGTGCAGGTGCGATTTCTCCTTCTCGCTCATGCGCTCTTTACCGTGGAAGACGAGGAAGAACATGCGGAAGGAATACAGCGCCGTGACGAAGACGCCGAGCAACACGCTCAGGTAGGCAATCCAGTAGGTCAGCTGATCGCCCATTGTCGTACCCGCGTGCCAGTGCGATTCCCGGACAGCCTCGATCAGCAGATCCTTCGAGAAAAAGCCCGACGAGCCCGGGAAACCGATCAGTGCCAGCGACCCGATCAGCGAGGTCCAGTAGGTGATCGGCATGTACTTCTTGATGCCGCCCATCTTGCGGATGTCCTGCTCGTGGTGCATCGCGATGATGACCGAGCCGGCGGCGAGGAACAGCAGCGCCTTGAAAAAGGCGTGCGTCATGAGGTGGAAGATCGCCGCGCCGTAAGCCGATGCGCCGAGTGCGACCGTCATGTAACCCAGCTGGGACAGCGTCGAGTAGGCCACGACGCGCTTGATGTCGTTCTGCACGATGCCGAGCAGGCCCGTGAAGAAGGCCGTCACGGCGCCGATGATGATGACGAATCCGAGCGCCGTGACCGACAGTTCGAACAGCGGCGACATGCGCGCCACCATGAAGATGCCGGCCGTGACCATCGTGGCGGCATGAATCAGGGCCGAGATCGGCGTCGGGCCTTCCATCGAGTCAGGCAGCCAGACGTGCAAAGGCGCCTGCGCCGATTTGCCCATCGCACCGATGAACAACAGGATGCAGATCACGGTCATCGCGTTCCACGGCGTGCCGGGAAGCACTTCGATCGTATGCCCGGCCACCAGCGGCGCATGACTGAACACCGTCGCGTAGTCGAGCGAGCCCGTGAACATGACGACGCCGGCGATGCCGAGGATGAAGCCGAAGTCGCCGACGCGGTTGACGAGGAACGCCTTGAGGTTGGCGAAGATCGCACTCTCGCGCTTGTACCAGAAGCCGATCAGGAGGTACGACACGAGGCCCACGGCCTCCCAGCCGAAGAACAGCTGCAGGAAGTTGTTCGACATCACGAGCATGAGCATCGAAAACGTGAACAGCGAGATGTAGCTGAAGAAACGCTGGTAACCGGGGTCGTCGTGCATGTAGCCGATCGTGTAGATGTGCACCATGAACGACACGAACGTCACGACGCACATCATGAGCGCCGTCAGGCGATCCACGAGGAAGCCGACCTCCATGCGCAGGCCGTCCGTCACGGCCCACGTATAGACGGACACGTTCTCGGGCTGCATGCCGCCCCAGACCATGTTCCCGAGGACGATGGCCGACAGCACGAACGATCCGCCCACAGCGATAATCGTCACCCAGTGCGCGCCGGCACGGCCGATCTTGTGGCCGGCGAGACCGGCGACGATCGACGCGGCGAGCGGTATCAATACGATGGCAAGGTAATACTCTTTCATATTAACCCTTCAACGTATTGAGTTCCTGGACCGCGATCGAACGACGATTGCGGAACAGCACGACGAGGATGGCGAGCCCGATCGCCGCTTCGGCGGCCGCCACCGTCAGGATGAAGAACACGAACACCTGCCCCGTGTCGTCGCCGAGGAACCGCGAGAACGCGATGAAATTGGTGTTCACCGCCAGCAGCATGAGCTCGATGCACATGAGCAGCAGGATCAGGTTCTTGCGATTGATGATGATGCCGGCAATCGACAGTACGAACAGCATCGCGGAGACGGTCAGGTAATGCTGCAGCCCGATCATTGCTTCTTCTCCGCGTCCATCTTGACCACGCGAATACGGTCCTTGGCGCGCACCGCGACCTGTTTCGCGACGTCCTGCACCTTGAGCCCGGGTCGCTTGCGCATCGTCAGCGTGATGGCGGCGATGATCGCGAGCAGCAGGATGACGGCGGCAATCTCGAAGGCGTACACGTGCTCGGTATACAGCACGCTACCGAGCGCCTTGGTATTGCTGTAGCCCTCCGGCGTCGGCACGAACCCGCCGGCATCGCCGGCCACCTTCGTGCGCAACCAGATCACGTTGATCAGCTCGATGGCCATGACCAGCGCGAGACCGATCCCGAGCGGCGCGTAGCGCGTCAGCCCGCGCTTGGCGGCCTCGATGTCGACCTCGAGCATCATGACGACGAACAGGAACAGGACCATAACCGCGCCGACGTAGACCAGTACCAGGACGATCGCTAGGAACTCCGCTTCGGCCAGCAACCAGAGGATGGCCGCATTGAAGAACGTGAACACGAGAAACATGACCGCATGGACCGGGTTGCGCGAGAGCACGACCCCGAGGGCGCCGCCGAACATGACGGCTGCGAACGTATAGAAGAGTATCGAATGCAACATCTCGCTCCCCCTACCGGTACTTCGCGTCCGCGGCCCTGTCGGCCGATATCATCGCGTCGTACTTGTCGCCCACAGCCAGCAGCTTGTCCTTGGTCATGATGTTCTCGCCCGGCGATTCCATGTGGTACTCGTGAAGGCGCGTCTCGACGATCGCATCCACCGGGCAGGCTTCCTCGCAGAAACCGCAGTAGATGCATTTGAACAAGTCGATGTCGTAGCGGGTCGTGCGACGGGTGCCGTCCTCGCCGACGCCCGACTCGATAGTGATCGCGAGCGCCGGGCACACGGCTTCGCAGAGCTTGCAGGCAATGCAGCGCTCTTCGCCGTTCGGATAGCGGCGCAGCGCATGCAATCCGCGGAAGCGGTACGACTGCGGCGTCTTCTCTTCGGGGTATTCGAGCGTCACACTCTTGCGGAACCAGTTCTTCTGCGTGACCGTGAGGCCCTTGAGCAGCTCCCACAGGGTAAACGTCTTGATGTAGCTGATTATCTGGTTCATCGCTTACGCTCCCAGTCCCGCCCAAGGCCCGACGCGGAACCAGGCCATCACGCCTTCGACCGCGATCCAGACGATGGTCACGGGGATAAATACTTTCCAGCCGAGCCGCATGATCTGGTCGTAGCGGTAGCGAGGAAACGTCGCCCGGAACCAGAAGAACAGGTACATGAAGAAGCACATCTTGGCGAACAGCCAGTGCAGACCGCCCGCCGCCAGCCAGCCGATGTCGCCGAGCAACGGCAAACCCTCGAACGGCGAGGCCCAACCGCCGAGGAAGAACACGGCCGTCAGCGTCGAGATCAGGATCATGTTCGCGTATTCGGCAAGGAAGAACAGCGCAAACGCCACGCCCGAGTACTCGACGTGGAAACCCGCAACGATTTCCGACTCGCCTTCTGCAACGTCGAAGGGCGCGCGGTTGGTCTCGGCAACGCCGGAAACCCAGTAGACAATGAACAACGGCAGCAGGGGCAACCAGAACCAGTGGACAATGCCGCCCTGCTGCGCGGCCACGATGTCGCCCATATTCAGGCTGCCGGCCGCCATCAGGATACCGACGAGCGCAAAGCCCATCGCGATTTCGTAAGCCACGATTTGCGCGGCAGATCGCATGGCGCCGAGCAGCGCGTACTTCGAATTGGTCGCCCAGCCGGCAAGGATCACGCCGTAGACGCCGACCGAAGTCAGCGCCAGGACGTACAGCAGGCCCGCGTTGATGTCCGCGATCACGAACCAGTTGTTCATCGGGATCACGGCCCAGGTCGCGAGCGCAGGGATCAGTGACAGCAGCGGCGCGATGACGTACAGGAACTTGCTCGACTGCGACGGGACGATGACTTCCTTGAACAACAGCTTGAAGACGTCGGCGAACGGCTGCAGCAGCCCTTTCGGACCGACGCGATTCGGGCCGACGCGCGACTGCATGCTCCCGATTACCTTGCGCTCGAAGTAGGTCGAGAACGCCACGCACAGGATGACCGCGACCGTGACGATGAGGATCTTGAACAGCGTCGTGCCGAGGTACTGGACGACGCCCGGCAGCGACAGCCACCAGCCGACGACCGCATTGACGGAATCAGTGATGAATCCCGGCATCAGTCCTCTCCGTCACCCGCGGCGCGGCGAGCCGCCGGCGTTCGCTGCAGTGCGTGAGCGCGGCGCACGAGAGCGTCGACCGAATAGATCGGCGTGTCGATCTCCTGGTTCGGACTGTCGGCGCCCCTGGCTTTCGAATCCTTGCCGCCGGCGAACGGTTCCGCGACCACGTCGCCGATGGCCTTCCTGCACGCCTCGAGAACATCCTCGCTCGTGACGAACTCGAAGTCCTCGACATCGACGAGGTTGCCGAGCACGCGCAGTACCTTCCACGCCGGGCGCGACTCGCCCACGGGGCTGGTGACGCCGGCGAAACTCTGCCAGGTGCCCTCGACGTTGACGTAGGTGCCTGACGTCTCTGCGAACGTGCCAATGGGCAGCAACAGGTCGGCCGTTTCGAGCAGGCAGTCCGAGGCGAACGGCGTCAGCGCGATGACGAATTCCTGTTTCGCGAGTTTCGTCACGGCGTCGTCCGTTGCATGGATGTCGGCCTCCGGCTCGACGTTGAGCAGGACGACGGCATCGAGCGGCTCGTCGAGCATCGTGCCCGCGTGCAGGCCGCCGCCCGGCAGGACACCCGCCTGGCTGAGCCCGGCGCTGTTGGCACCCGGCGAGAGAAATCCGAGCTTGGCACCGGCCTTTTTCGCGATTTGGGCCGCCTTCGCGCGAACCGCACCGTAGGCGCCATGACGCCCCGCGATGTTGCCGAGCACTACCAGCGCGTTGTCGGCCGCCTTGAGTTTGTCGATGACCGCGCCCACGCCGTCACCGGACAGCAGTTCGACCAGGCCCGCGCCCGACAGGTAGTGATCGACGTCGAAGAAATACTCGTGCTCGACGCTGCTCGCGAAGCTGACGCTCGCACCCTTGAGGGCGGCTTTGCGAATGCGGTGCGCGAGGATCGGCGCCTCGTGGCGGATATTCGAGCCGATGACGAAGATCGCGTCCTGGTTCTCGACGTCCGCGATACGGCAACCGAGCGACGGATAGGCCGGGTCCGCATCCTGGTCGGAGAAATCGCGGCGCTCAATGCGATGATCGAGGTGCGCCGTGCCTAGGTGATCGGCGAGCCGCTTCAGGAGATAGCCCTCCTCGACCGTGGCGCTCGGCGATGCGAGCATGCCGATGGAGTCGGCATTCTTCAAAACACCGGCCGCGCGCTCCAGCGCCTCTTCCCAGTCGATATCGCGCCACTCGCCGCCTTCCCTGACCCGCGGCGCCTGCAGCCGGTCCGGCGAATAGACAGCCTCGTAGCTAAAGCGGTCGCGATCGGATATCCAGCTCTCGTTGATCGCTTCGTTGGTCCGCGGAACGATGCGCTTCACGGTGCCGCGCAGCACGTGCGCATAAATGTTTGAGCCGACACAGTCGTGCGGCGCGATCGTCGCGCTCTGCACCATCTCCCAGGCGCGCGCGCTATAACGATACGGCTTGTTATTGAGCGCGCCGACCGGACACAGGTCGATGATGTTGGCCGACAACTCGTGATCGATGTTCTGCTCGACGTAGGTCGAGATGACGACATTCTCGCCACGCAGGGTCGTGCCGAGCTGCGGCTTGCCCTGGATCTCCTCCCCGAACCGGACGCAACGCGTGCAATGAATGCAGCGCGTCATGTCCGTCGAAACGAGCGGCCCGATATCCTTGTCTTTCACGACGCGTTTGCCGTCGTTGTAGCGCGAGACGTCGCGCCCGTATCCCATGGCCAGGTCCTGCAGCTCGCACTCGCCGCCCTGGTCGCAGATCGGGCAGTCGAGCGGGTGGTTGATGAGCAGGAATTCCATCGTGGCCTTCTGGGCCGCGATCGCACGCGGCGACTTCGTGAAGACCTTCATGCCTTCCGTTATCGGCTGGGCGCACGCCGGGATCGGCTTGGGCGCACCTTCGATGTCGACGAGACACATGCGGCAGTTCGCGGCGACGCTGAGCTTCTCGTGGTAGCAGAAGCGCGGCACGTAGGCACCGATCTTGTCGGTGACCTCGATGATCATCTGGCCCGGACGTGCCTCGACCGGCTTGCCGTCGACTTCTATGTTTACGATGTCGTCACTCATGCCGTTACGCCGCCGCGTCCGCTGCGTCGCCGACGACGCTGCGTCCGTTGTTGAGGACCATGTACTCGAATTCGTGGAAGTAGTGCTTGAGGAAACTCTGCACGGGCCAGGCCGCCGCATCGCCGAGGGCGCAGATCGTATGGCCCTCGATCTTGTTCGCCACGTCGGTCAACTTGGCAAGATCGGACTCCTCGCCACTGCCGTCGATGATGCGCGTCAGCATGCGATACAACCAGCCCGTGCCCTCGCGGCACGGCGTGCACTGGCCGCAGGACTCGGCCATGTAGAAGCGCGCGATGCGGCGCAATGCGCGCACCATGCAGGTCGTCTCGTCCATGACGATGACCGCCCCGGTGCCGAAGGACGAACCTGCATGTTGCAGCGAGTTGTAGTCCATCGTGCATTCCATGATGACGTCGGCCGGCAGCACCTTGCACGACGAACCGCCCGGGATGACTGCCTTAAGTTTGCGGCCCTTCCAGACACCGCCCGCGAAATCCTCGAGCAAGGTCTTGAAGGGTATGCCCATCGGCAGCTCGAAATTGCCGGGCTTCTCCACGTGGCCCGACACCGAGAACTGCGCCGTGCCGCCGGAGCCCTCGGGCCCGAGCGCCGCGAACCAGACCGCGCCCTTGCGGATGATCGCCGGTACGCTCGCGATACTCTGCGTGTTGTTGATCGTCGTCGGCTGGCCGTATAGACCGAAGTTTGCCGGGAACGGCGGCTTGAAGCGCGGCCGCCCCTGCTTGCCTTCGAGCGATTCGATCAGTGCCGTTTCTTCGCCGCAGATATACGCGCCGGCGCCGATGAAACCGTGAATGTCGATGTCGATACCGCTGCCCTGCACGTTCCTGCCGAGCAGTCCCGCATCGTAGGCCTCCCGGACCGCGGCTTCGAAGCGCGGAAACGGCTCGTCCATGAATTCGCCGCGCATATAGTTGTAGGCGACCGTCGCGCCCATGGCGTAGGCCGCGATCGCCATGCCCTCGACGAGACTGTGGGGGTTGTAGCGCAGGATCTCGCGATCGTGGCAGGTGCCGGGCTCGGATTCGTCAGAGTTGACCACGAGGTACTTCTGGCCGTCGTAGTTCTTCGGCATGAAGCTCCACTTGAGGCCCGTCGGGAAGCCCGCACCGCCGCGGCCCCGCAGGCCCGAGGCCTTGACCTCATCGATGACCTCCTCGGGCGGCATCTCGCCCGCGAGGATCTTGCGCCAGGCCTGGTAACCGTCGTGCTTTTCGTAGGTCGCCAGCGACCACGACTCGTCCGAGCCGAACGTGTTGAAACAGACGAGGTTCTGTTCGTACCCCATCACTCGAGCCCGTCCAGGATCTCATCGACCGCCTCGGGCGTGAGATTCTCGTAATACCTGTGATTCACCTGCATGGCGGGTGCCCCGCAGCAAGCCGCAATGCATTCCTCTTCCTGCTTGAGGAAGATACGACCGTCCGCCGTGCTCTCGCCGAGCTTGATGCCCAGCCGCGATTCCACGTGCTCGACGATGTCGTCGGCGCCGCGCAGCATGCAGGAGATGTTGGTGCAGATCGAGACCTCGTTGCGGCCGCACTGCCGGGTCTGGAACATCGAGTAGAACGTCGCAACCTCGTACACCTGGATCGGCGGCAGATCGAGGTACTCGGCCACGGCATTCATTTGCTCGGCCGTGATCCAGCCCTCATTTTCGTGCTGCACGAGGTGCAACGCACGAATGACGGCGGAACGCTGCTGGTCTGCCGGAAATCGTCCCTTCCAGGCGTCGATCTCCTCTCGTACGTGATGCGACAGCTCGTAACTCACCGGTCCACCTCGCCGAACACGATGTCCTGTGTGCCGATCACGGCGACGACGTCCGCGAGCATGTGGCCCTCCACCATCTCCGACATTGCCGAGAGATGCGCAAACC
>JBFJQO010000025.1:0-14333 GCA_041616535.1 Woeseiaceae bacterium
CAAGGACCTCGCGCCGGCGATTCGCGTCAACGGCGTTTCGCCGGGCGCAATCCTGTGGCCCGAGGACGGCATGAGCGAGGCCGTGCAGGAGACGATTCTGCGGCAGGTGCCGCTCGAGCGCGCCGGCCACCCGGACGACATCGCCGGCTGCGTCCTGTACCTGATGCGCGATGCGCCCTACGTCACGGGGCAGATCATTGCCGTCGACGGCGGCCGCAGCATCGGCTGGTGACCTAGAACGCGCCGGCGTAAACGCGGGCCGGTGAACCCCGGAAGTCCGGGTAACGGATCTCGTCGACGATCACGGCGGCTTGCTGCCCACCGGGTATCGACACGACCGGGCACGCGCCCGTTGCCGAGATCGACTTCGCCGCGACGATGTTCGGGTCGTTGTCCGCCCCGACCGGGATGTCGAGGACGTCGGCGGCCGGGCAATCGACGGGCAGGCCGTCGAAGTAGTCGCCTTCGCCGTTCGCATTGGTTGTCCTGAATGAGGTCGGCCGCAGGATTTTTTCGCAGAACTCGAGGCCGATCTGTCCAACCGGTTTACCGAACGTATTGTCGCCGACAATCCACACGTCGGCATAGGGGTCCATCGCATTGGTGATCAGTTCGCTCGCCGAAGCCGTGTGCTCGCGTGACGCGACGACAATGAGGCGCGTCAGGTCGATCGAATTGCCGAGGCGCGAGAAAAACGACGACGAGTTATTGGCGGCCGCGCGCTCCGCGTTAAACTCGATATTCGAGAATACGAGACCGTCGTTGGCGAAGCCGCCGAGATAATCCCCGAGTAACTCGGTCGTGCTGACCAGCCCACCCCTGTTGAAACGCAGATCGATGACGACGTCCTTGACGCCGGCCGCGATGAAGTCCGCAAACACCTGGTCGAACTCGGCGTTCGCCGTGCTGATGAAGGTATAGAATTCCATGTATCCGAGCGGTGGCACGCCGGGACCCATGTCGATGATGCGGATGCTTGCGTCCGGAATCGGGTCGATTGTCACGATGGTCTTGGTAACCGGCGGCGTGGTGAAGACGCTCGTGTCGACGCGCTGCAACTCGAACGTCACGGTGTCGTTGGCGTCGAAGTACGCGGATACGCCTTCATTGTTGCTGATGTCCGCCACGGTCCGGCCGTTGAGCGACAGCACGGTCTGGCCGCGCTCGAGCCCGCCGCCCTCGGCGGGGCTGCCGGAAAAAACGCGCGTCACGCGCATATCGCTGCCCTCGAAGCGCCAGCTGAAGCCGAAGCCCTCGAACTTGCCTTCGCCGAAGAACTGCTGGTCGGCCTGCAGCGAGCCGACCGAGCTGAACAGGTCGACCGGGCCACCACCCGGCTTCTGCGGCCCGAAGGTCGTCGTCACCTCGAACACGAGCTCCTCCGGTGACGCGTAGTCGGCGATATTGATGTTCGTGGGCAACAGGTCGTTCCAAAGGTACCACGTGTACAGGCTGTCGAGGACGAACTGCTTCTGGTCGTCGTTGCTGCAAGCAACCGGACCGAACGGGCTGGTCGAATCGCCACCGCCACAACCGGCGACCAGCGTAGCAAAACACAGAAAGACGAATAACTTGCGCATCAATAGTCCTCTCAAAGAATAACGCCGACGACCTCGAGCGGGTGACTCGACGCATCGAATGCCTGCCAGTGCTCGTGCATCGTCCTGCCCGTCACCGGGTGCACGAGGTCCGGCGCCAGCTCGGCGAGTGGCCGCAGCACGAAACTGTATTCGAGGATATCCTCGCGCGGAATACGTACCGGCCGTTCATCGATAATCCGATCATTGTAAAGAAGCAGGTCGATATCGAGAGGACGTGATTCCCATTTTCCGCCTTTGCGGTCACGCCCGGCGAGATTATGTACAGCCTCGATCTCTTCGCAGATCGCGCACGGCGATGCTTCGGACTCGAACGAGGCAACGAGGTTCAGAAAATCGTCGCCCTCGAAGCCGACGGCCTTGCTGCGATAGACGGCCGAGGAACGCACCTCGCCGTAACGCCGGCGTAACTCGCGCAGTCCGAGATGCAGGTTGGCCTCGGGGTCAATATTGCTGCCGAGCCCGACGTAGACGGTCGCCATCGCCAACTATCCGGGTGCCGTGCCGCGTTCGATCTCGACGCCGACGTCCTTCGAACCGCGGATGGCACCGGGCTTATGGACCCGGACCCGGACCCAGGCGACGCCGAACTCGTCGCGGACGATGGCCGCAATGCGTTCGGCCAGGGTCTCGACGAGCTGGAAGCTCGACTCCGCGACGAACTGCTGCACGCGCTTGGCCACCTTCTTGTAGTTCAGCGTGTCCTTGACGTCGTCGGACGCCGCGGCCTTCGCGATATCGGCGCTCATTTCGAGATCGATGACGACGGTCTGGCGGATCTTGCGCTCCCATTCCCAGATACCGATGATCGTCTCGATCCGGAGTTCGTCCAGAAAAATCTTGTCCATGCAGTCTCTTCCTCAGGCGGACGCCGGGACTCCCAGGGTGTCGAGCGACCAGCGTGCCTGTGCCCTGATCGCATCGGCCTCTCCGGCCTCCGCCAGGCGGAGCGCGCCGGCCACCGCGATCATGGCCCCGTTGTCGGTACAGAACGCCAGCCTCGGGTAGTAGACCTCGCCGTCGAAGCGTTCTGCGATCTCTTGGCGCAGCAACTTGTTGGCGCCGACGCCCCCGGCGACGACGATTCGCCCGAGACCCTCGGCGCGGGCCGCCCGGATCGACTTCTCGATCAGCGTATCCACGGCCGCGCGCTGAAACGACGCGGCGAGGTCCGCGCGCACGGCATCGAGCCGCCCCGCCGCCTCGGCTTTGCGGACCTCGAGCATGACGGCCGTTTTCAGGCCGCTGAAGCTGAAGTCGTGGCCGGGCTTGTTCAGCATCGGCCGCGGAAAATCGTAGGCCGTGTCGCACCCGACTTCGGCCAGCGCCGCCAGCGCCGGACCGCCCGGATAGCCGAGTCCGAGAAGCTTGGCCGTCTTGTCGAAAGCCTCGCCGACCGCGTCGTCGAGCGTCGTGCCGAGCACGCGGTAGTCGCCGAGCTCGCGCACCGCGATCAGCATCGAGTGACCGCCCGAGACCAGCAGCGCGAGAAACGGGAATGCCGGGGGCTCGTCTTCGAGCATCGGCGCGAGCAGGTGGCCTTCCATGTGGTGCACCGGGATCACCGGGCAGTCCCAGGCGAGCCCGAGCCCGTTCGCCATGCCGCCGCCGACCATGAGCGCCCCGACCAGCCCCGGGCCCGCCGTGTAGGCGATCGCATCCGGGCGGTCGATCCCGGCCTCGTCCATAACCTTTTGAATTAACGGTAAAAGCATCCGGATATGGTCGCGCGAGGCAATCTCGGGCACGACCCCGCCGTAAACCGCATGCAGGTCCACCTGGCTGTGCAGCGCATCCGCGACGAGGCCTCGCTCCGTGCTGTACAGCGCCACGCCCGTTTCATCACAGCTGGTTTCGATGCCGAGGATGTTCATTGGAAGGCTAAAATAAGGTACCGGACACCCTATTTCCCTGTGCCCGTTTGTATCAAGGGGCGACAATACTAACCGGAAATAGGGTGTCCGGTACCTTATTTCTGGGCTGGAAGCCTTTGCAAACCGCCAATTCCGGCGTTAGAATGCGCGGCCTATCCCGGCCAGGTGCCGGGTTTATTTATGTTTGGACGGAACCCCTGAACAATGCCTAGCGTTCGAGTCAAAGAGAACGAGTATTTTGACGCTGCCCTGCGCCGCTTCAAGCGTGCCTGCGAAAAGGCCGGTATCCTGACGGAACTGCGCCGCCGCGAGTACTACGAGAAGCCCACGCAGGAACGCAAGCGCAAGAAGGCTGCCGCCGTGAAGCGCCACATGAAGCGCCTGTCCCGCGAAGAAGCCAAGCGCAAACGTCTCTACTGATACTCTCCCAGCGCCGCGTCCGCGTCGCCGCAGCGATGTCTCTCAAGAACCAGATCACAGAGGACATGAAGTCCGCCATGAAGGCCGGTGACAAAGACCGGCTCAAAGTGGTGCGCCTGATCATGGCCGCGATCAAGCAGGTCGAGGTCGACAAGCGTGTCGAGCTCGACGACGCCGGCGTGCTCGCCGTGCTCGACAAGATGGTCAAGCAGCGCCGCGATTCCGTCGAGCAGTTCGAGAAGGGCAACCGGGAGGACCTCGCCGCGATCGAGCGTGCAGAGATCGCCGTGCTCGATCAGTACCTTCCCGAACAGCTGTCGGACGAGGAGCTGGCCGGCCTCGTCGACGAGGCCATCGCCGCGACGGGCGCGACCAGCATCCGCGACATGGGCAAGGTGATGGGCCAGATCAAGGCGAAGGCCGCCGGCCGGGCGGACATGGGCGCCGTCAGCGCCACGGTCAAGGCCCGACTGAACGCCCTGTAATTGGCCTGAATTTTGCGCTCTGGCGTAGCCGGCTGAATAGGCTATGCTTTTGGCAAAACGACAAGAACGCCCCGAAACCCGGCCGCGGCCGAGCTACGTTTAGGATGGTATGGCCGGACTGATCCCTCAGGACTTTATCGACGACCTGATCGCACGCGCGGACATCGTCGAAGTGGTCGGTCGTCGCGTACAACTGAAGAAGGCCGGGCGAGAGTTCAAGGCCTGCTGCCCGTTCCACGATGAAAAGACACCGTCGTTCACGGTAAGCCCGGCCAAGGGTTTCTATCACTGCTTCGGCTGCGGTGCGCACGGCACCGCGATCGGCTTCCTGATGGAATACGATCACATGAGTTTCGTCGAGGCGATCGAGAGCCTGGCAGCGACGATGGGCCTCGACGTGCCGCGCAGCGAAAGCGATCGACCGGCACGCCGCTACGATGAGCTCTTCTCGCTGCTCGACGCCGTCGCACGCCACTGGCAGACCTGCCTCAAGGAGTCGGAGGCCGCGGTCGACTACGTGAAGCAACGCGGCATCGACGGTTCGACCGCGAAGCGCTTCGGCATCGGCTACGCTCCGGACGGCTGGAGCAACGTCCTCGACAAGTTCGGCCGGTCGTCCGACGCCGTCGAGCGCTTGCTCGCCACGGGCCTGATCATCGCAAAAGACAACGGAGGTCATTACGACCGCTTCCGCGATCGCATCATGTTCCCGATCCGCGATGCGCGCGGGCGGACGATTGCCTTCGGGGGCCGCACGTTCGGCGACGGCGAACCCAAGTACCTGAATTCCCCCGAGACCGTGTTGTTTCACAAGGGCCGCGAACTCTACGGCCTGTACGAGGCGCGCCAGGCGCTGCGCCACATCGACCAGCTCGTCGTCGTCGAGGGCTACATGGACACGGTCGCCCTCGCCCGACACGGCATCGACTTCGCCGTCGCGACCCTCGGTACCGCGACGACGAGCGAGCACCTCAACCGCCTGTTCCGGCTGACCGACAACGTCTGCTTCGCGTTCGACGGCGACCGTGCCGGCCGCAAAGCCGCGTGGCGGGCGCTCGAGAACGCCCTGCCCCAGATTCGCGAGGGGCGGCAGGTCCGTTTCATGTTCCTGCCCGAGGGGCACGACCCGGACTCCTACGTCAACGAGCACGGCACCGACGCGTTCCTCGAAGCGCTCGGCGGCGGCATGGCGCTGTCCGAGTTCCTGATCGAGGAACTCACGAGCCAGGTCGACATGACGACCGTCGACGGCCGCGCGCGACTCGCCGAGCTCGCCCGGCCGCTCATCAACAGCGTGCCCCCGGGCGTGTTCCGGGAATTGCTCGTTGGCAGCCTCGCCGACGCGGTCGGTCTGACGGCCGCGAAGCTCGACAAGATGCTGGGCAGTGACAAATCCGGCGGCGGAAACGTCAATTCGGTATCGGCAAGGTGGAAGGCCCGCGCTCGAGTGCGCGCCCCCGGGCAGCCCTCCGTCGTGCGGCACGCGATTGCGCTCGTTCTCAATCATCCGGAGGCCGGGCTCAAAGCTGACGTCGAAAGCCTTGCCGGAATCGGGCGGCCTGGCGTCGCCCTGTTGCAGGCCGTCATTGAAACCGTCCAGGCCGAGCCCAATATTACGACGGCCGGCCTGCTGGAGCGCTTCCGCCACGACGAGCAGGGCCGGCATCTCGGCAAGCTGGCCGCCGCGGAGCTGCCCGTCGACGAGGATTTCGACGCGGCAGCCGAGCTGACCGACTGCCTGCAACAGCTGGCGCAGGCGAGACGTCGGGAGAGAATTGAGTTTCTTATTGAAAAACAGAAAGTTAGTGGGCTTTCGGCCGACGAGAAAGCCGAGCTGCAGGCGCTGTTGAAGGCGGCCTGAGCCGGCCAAAACTTTCTGGAATCGTCTCTCGCATGAGAGTAAAATTAATCGTTTGCATTTTTTACCCGCAGGGGTTTTGGACTTGACTGAGAAAAAAGCACCCGTCGCTGTAAGCAAGCAGGCTCAGCAGCTCAAGGATTTGATCGCCCGAGGCAAGGAACAGGGATACCTGACCTATGTCGAGGTCAACGATCACCTGCCCAACGACATCGTCGATCCCGAACAGATCGAAGACATCGTCAACATGATCAATGACATGGGCATCACGGTGTACGAGGAGGCACCGGAGACCGAATCGAAGACCCTGACCGACACGCCGGTCACGGACGAGGATGCCGTCGAGGAGGCCGAGGCCGCGCTTGCGAGCGTCGATGCCGAGTTCGGCCGCACGACCGACCCTGTTCGCATGTACATGCGGGAGATGGGCACAGTCGAACTCCTAACGCGCCAGGGTGAGATCGAAATCGCCAAGCGCATCGAGGATGGCCTCAACCAGGTGAAGTATCACATGGTGCATTTCCCGCCGACCGTCGAGGCGTTGCTCCAGGTCGCGGACAACGTGATTGCAGGCGATACGCGCATGCAGGACTTCGTCGTCGGGTTCATCGACCCGAACGAGCCCGACGAGATCAAGCCGCCGGCGCCAAAGAGCGACGACGACGACGAAGTCGTCGATACGGGCCCGGATCCGGACGAGGTCAAGGCGCGCGTCCGCGTCACCCGCCGCCATTTCAATCGGTCGATGAAGTACCTCGACAATTACGGGCTCAAGGACAAGCGCACGGTCAAGGCGCAGGATGAATGTGCGCAGCAGATCATGGAACTCAAGCTGGCGCCGAAGCTCTTCGACGCGCTCGTCAAGAACCTGCGCGATGTCGTTTCGATCATCCGCAGCCAGGAACGTCTCGTCATGCGCTTGTGCGTGCGTGACGCCGGCATGCCCCGCAAGGACTTCCTCTCGAGTTTTCCGAAAAGCGAGACCGACCTCGCGTGGATCGAAAAGCACATCCGCGCCAAGCGCAAGCACTCGTCGGTGCTTGCGAAACTCAAGGACGATATCCTGCGTGCGCAGCGCAAGCTGATCGCCGTGGAGGAAGCGACGAAGCTTACGATCACGGAGATCAAGGAGATCAACCGCCAGATGTCGATCGGCGAGGCCAAGGCCCGCCGGGCGAAGAAGGAAATGGTCGAGGCCAACCTGCGCCTCGTGATCTCGATCGCGAAGAAGTACACGAACCGCGGCCTGCAGTTCCTGGACCTGATCCAGGAGGGCAACATTGGGCTGATGAAGGCGGTCGACAAGTTCGAGTACCGTCGCGGCTACAAGTTCTCGACCTACGCGACCTGGTGGATTCGCCAGGCCATCACGCGCTCGATCGCCGACCAGGCGCGCACGATCCGCATCCCGGTTCACATGATCGAGACGATCAACAAGCTCAACCGCATCTCCCGGCAAATGCTGCAGGAGATGGGGCGCGAGCCGTTACCGGACGAGCTCGCCGAGCGCATGGAAATGCCCGAGGACAAGGTCCGCAAGGTACTCAAGATCGCCAAGGAGCCGATCTCGATGGAAACGCCGATCGGCGACGACGAGGATTCGCACCTCGGCGACTTCATCGAGGACCAGACCGTGCACTCACCGGTCGATTCTGCGACGACGTCAGGCCTCAAGGAGACGACCCACTCGGTGCTCGCCGGCCTGACGCCGCGCGAGGCCAAGGTGTTGCGCATGCGCTTCGGTATCGACATGAACACGGACCACACGCTCGAAGAGGTCGGCAAGCAATTCGACGTCACGCGCGAGCGCATTCGCCAGATCGAAGCGAAGGCGCTGAGGAAACTGCGGCACCCGACGCGATCGGATCAGCTCAGGAGCTTCCTGCTGGAAGACTGATCAAAAAAGGGCGCAAGTCGAGCCGAGCTCTGCGGTGTGGCCGACCGCGGCGAAAACCTTCGCCTGCTGCACGAACATGCCGTAGGTGGGAACGGCCAGCGACACGAGTAACGCCGCGATGACGAGCGCCACCAATAGCTCGAGCAATCCGGATCCTATCGTCCTGCCAACCGTCATTGGACCATATATGCGATACAGACCCCATATGAAGCGCCTGCACCGCGTTCCCAATCGTGAAACCGGATCCTAAGTGACTGATTTAACAAGGTCCTGGACCTGCGTCGCGGTCGCATCAGGAGCAGTCGGTTCGAGGATCGATGGTCGCCAGAAGCGACACCATCGGCGTGCCAGGTCGCGTGCATTTGACCCGATTATTCGCCTGATTAGGCGCGTTCCGATCTGCTAGAATCGCGCTCCTCGCATGGGCCTGTAGCTCAGTTGGTTAGAGCAGGGGACTCATAATCCCTTGGTCCCAGGTTCGAGTCCTGGCGGGCCCACCACCGAATACCCCGAAACGGAGCTACTTGTAATGACCCTGAAAATATCTCGCGACTTCCTCGTACGTTTCCTGTCGATTGCACTGGTCTCGGCGGGCTTTGCGCCGTTCTCTTTTGCCGGCGTCGTCGGTACCGAATACCTCGTGGAAGCTGATGCCCGCGCGGCCAGCGTGGCGCGCGTCGAAACCTTCCTTGCGCGCGACGATGTCGCCCGGCAACTGCAGGAACTCGGCGTCGACGAAGCCGATGTTCAGTCGCGGCTCGCCGGCCTCACGCAAGCGGAACTGCTCGCGCTCGAAGGACAGATCGAACGGCAGGTGGCGGGCGGTGATGCACTCGGCGTCATCGGCGCCGTGTTCCTGGTCCTGTTGATCCTCGAACTCGTCGGCGTGACCGACATCTTCAAGAGTATTTGAGGCCGAGCCGGCAGGGCCGACTGTGAAAACGCACGTCAAGGGCCGGCTGATGCCGGCCCTTCTGATTTTGCTTGCTGGTTGTGCCGGCCTGCCCGAAGCGGTGCGCGAGTTGCCGCCCGCCGCCGGCGCTGTCGAACTCGTCGACGTCCCGTTTTATGCGCAGGACCGTTACCAGTGCGGCCCCGCCGCACTGACGACGGTCCTCGAAGCCGGCGGCGCCGATGTCTCCCTCCAGGACATCACGCGCAAGGTCTTCATCCCGGGCCGCAAGGGCAGCCTGCAACTGGAAATGCTCGCGGCCACGCGCACGTCCGGCCGCCTGCCCTATCTCATCGACGGTACGCTCTCGGCCTTGCACGCCGAACTCCGGGCGGGCCGCCCTGTCGTCGTGCTGCAAAACCTCGGCGTTGCCGCGGTCCCGCGGTGGCACTATGCCGTGGTCGTCGGCATTGATATCGCCGACGAGTCGATCATCCTGCGCTCCGGAACCGAACGCCGGCGCATCACGCCGATCAGGCTGTTCCTGCGGACCTGGGCACGAGGTGACTTCTGGGGCGTGACCGCGCTTCGCCCGGGCCAACTGCCCGCCGGCGTTGATCGCGAACGTTATTTCGCTGCCGTGGCAGGCCTCGAGCAGGCCGGCATGCCGGCAGAAGCCGCGCTCGGCTGGGCGGCGGCGCTGGAGCGGTGGCCGCAACACCCGACGGCGTTGTTCGGCCTGGCCAACGCCCACCTCGCGTCCGGCGATAACGTGGCCGCGGAGCGCGGTTACCGGGAACTGCTGGAACTTGCGCCCGGGCTCGCCGTCGCACGCAACAACCTCGCATTCGCCCTCGCGCGGCAGGGACGTCACGACGAAGCGCTGCAACAGGTCGAGCGTGCGTTGGCCGCCACCGATGACGTCGATCTCGTCCGGGTCCTGGCCGAGACGAAGGACGAGATCCTCTCGCTTGCGGATTAGAGAATCTCATCAATCTCCGGCAGCCACTCGCGCCAGTAGTCGAGCTTCGCGCGCAGTTCGGTGACGGCGTCGTCCGGTTCGCGACGCAGCAACCGTACGCGGCTGCCCGGCCGCAGCTGCCCGAGAACGTGACGGTCCGCGCGGGCGACCTGCCCGATGCGCGGGTAGCCGCCCACCGTGCCCGCGTCGACCGACAGGACGTAGGGCGCGCCATCCTCGGGGCACTGGATCGTTCCCGGCATGACACCGGCACTCGGCATGCGCCCGTCCGACGAGACGCGCAGCGCCGGGCCGTCGAGGCGCAGGCCCATGCGGTCGGCGCGCCGGTCGACGACCCAGTTGGCCTCGAAAAGTGCCGCCCGGCCCGCCTCGTCCAGCAGGCTGGATTCAGAAGACTCACAGGTCCGCAATCCCCAACTCGACGGCATGGGCAAGCGGAACTCCGGCGGCGTCCGCAACCGGTCGGTGTGGCCGGTATACGTTGCGAGCGTGTCGCCGGCCTGCAGCACCCGCCCCCTGAATCCACCGAACGCCGCCTGCAGGTTTGTCGAGGTCGAACCCAGAACGTCGTCCGCCTCGAACCCGCCCGCCACCGCAAGGTACAGGCGCGCGCCGGTCTCGGCCGCGCCGACGGCCAGTTCGTCGCCGGCGCGGGCGACCACTGCCGCGTGATGCTCGATGACCGCGCCGTTCAACGTCGACGTCGCCGTGGCACCCGCGATCGCGAACACGCCGTCGTCCTCGAAGCGTACAACCGGCCCCAGCAGCGTCGCCTCGACGGCGGCCGCGTCCCATGCGTTGCCGACCAGCCGGTTGGCGAGCGCCAGCGACAGCGGATCCGCCGCGCCGCCGGCCGGCACGCCCTCGTGACGCAGACCGCTGCGCGGGCGGGACTGCAGCGTCGTCTGCAGCCCGGGTTTCAGTACGGTTATGGCCATTGCCCGACTTCGTCCGGCTCGATCGCCCGGAAACGCACCCGCATCCCGGGCCGCAGCGCAAACGGCGAGGCCGCGTTCGCATCGAACAGGCGATACGGCGTTCTGCCGATCAGCGTCCAGCCGCCCGGGCTCGCCATCGCATAGAGACCCGTGCGCCCATCGGCCACACCGACCGAACCCGCTGCGACGCGTTGCCGCGGCTCCGTGCGCCGCGGTACCCGGAGGCGCTCGTCGAGTCCGCCGATAAAGGCGAAACCGGGCGTGAACCCGACCATCTCGACGCGATACTCCGCGCCGGTGTGCAACGCAACGATTTCGTCGCGGCTCAGGCCGGTCGCTTCGCTCAGCGCGCCGAGGTCGGGCCCGAATTCACCGCCGTACGCGACCGGGATTTCGACGAGCGTGTCGCCCGTCGGCAAGGGTGGAATGCCGGCGTCGATCGTTGCGCGCAGGCGATTTCGCGCTGTATCCGCTTCGATCGTCGCCGCATCGAAGCGAACGAGGACCGAGTCGATGCCCGGGACGATATCGAGCCACCCGCCCTGCCCGCGCAGCTGTGCCGCCAGCGCCTGGGCATCCTGCGGCGTCTTCGTCGGGATCGAAAATAGATCGTCACCGCTGCGCACAAGCACGAATGTCGACTCCGTGTGATTCGAGCACGTCGCGAACCGCGCGTGCCTTTTCCGCCGCGCCCGGCGTGTCGCCGTGGATGCACAGGGTATCGGCACTGACACTGACCTGCTCGCCGTTTCTCGCCGTGACGCAGCCTTCCTCGGCCAGGCGAACAGCCTGCGTCGTGGCCACGTTCAGGTCTTCGTGCACGGCGCCAGGCTCCTTGCGCGAGACCAGCGTGCCGTCGGCCTCGTACGCGCGGTCGATGAACGCTTCGGCGATAAAACGAAGCCCGTGACGACTCGCCGCGGCTTCGAGCTCCGTGCCCGCCATGCCCATGAACGCGGGTGCCCCCGGCGTCTCTGCGGTCACGCGCGCGATGATATCGGCGAGTTCCGCGTCGCGAACGGCATCGTTGTACAGCGCGCCGTGCGGCTTGACGTGGGCGAGCTTCGTGCCGAGTTGCGCTGCAATATCGGCGAGCGCGGTAACTTGCGAAGTCAGCGACTCGTACAGTGCGTCGCCACGCAGGAAGCCGCTTTCGCGCCCGAAGCCGACCTTGTCCGGATAACCGGGGTGCGCGCCGACGGCGACGCCATTGACGATCGCGGAGCGCACCGTCATCGCCATCGTCGTCGCGTCCCCGGCATGACCGCCGCAGGCGACATTGGCGCTCGAAACGATGGTCAAAAGTTCGTCGTCGTACGGCGCGCCTTCGCCAAGGTCGGCGTTGAGATCGATCGTTGCCATTTTAGTGTTTCCCGCCTTTCTCGTGCCGCTTGCCGGCCAGGATGGACTTGTACAGCTTGCCGAGAGACCTGTCACGCGAGCGTCGTTCGGCGAGCGTCTCCGTATTGCGCCGGTCTTCCGAGCGCAGTTTGCGGTAACGGCGCAGCCGCTCGCCATCGAGAGCTCCGTCCGCGATGGCCGCCTGCACCGCGCAACCCGGTTCCGCTTCGTGGCTGCAATCGGCAAAGCGGCAACGCTGCGCCAGGCCGGCCACGTCGCTGAATACGTCATCGAGTGCATCGCCCACGTCGACGAGCTGCAGCTCGCGCATGCCCGGCGTGTCGATCAGCCACCCGCCCTGTGGCAGGCGATGCATCGACCGTGACGTCGTCGTGTGGCGACCCCGCTGGTCGTCCTCGCGCACGGCGCGCGTGGCCAGCTGCTCGCCGGTCAGCGTATTCACGAGCGTCGACTTGCCGACGCCCGACGACCCCAGCAAGGCGACCGTCTGGCCCGCCTCGCACCACGGCCGCAGCACGTCGACCTGCTGCGGATCGCGCGCATCGAGCAACTCGACGAGCAGCCCCGGCGACAGGGAAGCGGCCTGCTCGACGTATTTCGTGGTTGCGCCCGCCAGGTCCGCTTTCGTGATGACGACGACCGGGAAGACGCCGGCATCGCGAGCGATCGCGAGGTAACGCTCGAGGCGCGCGACGTTGAAGTCGCGATTCGCCGAAGTCACGATGAACAGGGTGTCCACATTGGCCGCGATCAACTGGATCGCGCCGGCCGTTCCGGCCGCGCGCCGCTGGAACAGCGACAGGCGTTCAAGCCGCTCACGTACGACGGGGCCCGCGGGGTCCAAGACAACCCAGTCGCCGATCGTCACGCCGAGTTCCGCGGCGCGGCTCGTCAGGTCGAGCGTCTCGCGACCGCGCTCGCCCGCGACCTCGATGCGCCCGCGGTGCACACCGAGCACGCGGACCGGCAACAGGCTGCCGTCCGCGGCGACCTGGGACTGGAAGAACGGTCGCCACCCGAGGCTCTGTAGCGATTCGTGAGCGTTCATGGGATACACTCCATCTTACGTCAACGCCCGCGGGGAAAACCATGAGTGTCGTTCTGGTCACTGGCGCAAGTTCCGGCATCGGCGCCGCCATCGCGATCGCGTTTGCCGAAGCCGGCTGGGACGTCATGGCGGCGGGGCGCGACGAGGGCCGCCTCGAAGAAGTAAGCGACGTGTCCGACAACATCGTGACCTGGGCCGGCGACCTCGGCGACTCCGAGGATTGCGAGGAACTCGTGGGCGAAACGATCGACGAATTCGGGCAGCTCGACTGCCTCGTCAACAACGCCGGCATCCTGATCCGCGGCGACACCTCCGAGACCAGCGATGAGGACTGGCGTTACACGATGACCGTCAACCTCGACGTGCCGTTCTGGCTCAGCCGCGCGGCCCTGCCGCACCTGTTGGAGGCCGAGGGCAGCATCGTCAACATCGCCTCCGACTGGGGGCTCAACGCCGCCGATTCAGCCGTCGCCTATGCGGTGAGCAAGGGCGGGCTCGTGTTGCTGACGAAGTCGATGGCCCGCGACCATGCGCGCGACGGCCTGCGCGTCAACGCGATCTGCCCGGGTGACGTCGACACACCGATGCTCGCGGCCGAGGCGGAAGCGAGCGGCTTGCCGCTCGACGAGTACATGGAAGAGGCCAGCGAAGCCGTGCCGAGCGGTCGCGTCGCGGAGCCCGAAGAGGTTGCATCGCTGGCACTGTTCCTCGCGGGCGATGCCGCCGCTCACATCAACGGCACCGCGATCCTTGTCGACGGTGCCAGCAATGCCTAGGTGTGATTGTCGAGACTTGACCTTTGAGACGGTGCCAGATTCCGAAGACCCGCCAGGCCTGGGCAAAGCGTTATCCTAATTCGACCGCTCTCTGCGGCGAATGCTGGTCACTGTCACACCGGCGAGAATACACGACAGACCCACGGCCAAGTATCCGACGACCATTGGCCCGTGACCGATGCCGATATAGGCGGCACCGAGTA
>JBFJQO010000026.1:0-14001 GCA_041616535.1 Woeseiaceae bacterium
CACCATGGACGCAGTAATCGCCATTACTTCTCCTCCGCCTTGGTCTCTTTCCCGGGCTTAGCGCTGGTTGCTTTCTCTGGCTCTGCCCTGGCCTCCTTCTTGGGCTCGGCCCTGGCCTCCTTCTCTGGCTCGGCCTTGGCTTCTTTCTTGGGCTCGGCCTTGGTCGCTTCCTTCGGCGCGGCCTTGGCTTCTTTCTTGGGCTCGGCCTTGGTCGCTTCCTTCGGCTCGGCCTTGGTCGCTTCCTTCGGCTCGGCCTTGGTCTCTTCCTTCGGCTCGGCCTTGGTCGCTTCCTTCGGCTCGGCCTTGGCCTCTATCTTGTCCTCGGCCTTGGCTTTCTTGACCGGGGCTTTTTTCACAACGGTCTTCTTCGTCGCCTTCTTCTTGCCAGCGGGTTTGCGGGCCGATTTCTTGGCCGCCTTTTTCTTCGACGCCTTGCGCGGCTTGCCTTCCTCATCGAGTTCGACGAACTCGTCTTCGCCGAGGGCAACCTCGGGCAGGGACGACTTGCCGTCGAGCACCGCGTCTGCGAGCAGCGACGAATAAAGCTCGATGGCGCGCATCGCGTCATCGTTGCCCGGGATGATGTAGTCGACGCCGTCCGGCGAGCAGTTCGTGTCGACGACCGCGACGACCGGGATGCCGAGCTTGCGGGCTTCGCGTATTGCGATGTCCTCGTGATCGACGTCGACGACGAACAACGCGTCCGGCAGCGCGCGCATGTGCTTGATGCCGCCGAGGCTGCGTTCGAGCTTCTCCTGCTCGCGCATGAGGCCCAGGACTTCCTTCTTGGTCAGTCCGTCGAAACCGCCCTCTTCGGCCATCTGCTCGAGCGTCATGAGGCGCTTCACGGACTGCCGGATCGTCTTGTAGTTGGTCAGCATGCCGCCGAGCCAGCGCTGGCTCACGAACGGCATCTCGCAACGCGCGGCATGCGTGCGCACGGCCTCGCGCGCGGCGCGCTTCGTGCCGACGAACAGCACCGTGCCGCCATCGGCGACGGTGCCCTTGACGAACGCACAGGCTTCCCGCGCGAGCGGCAGGCTCTTCTCGAGGTTGATGATGTGGATCTTGTTACGCTCGCCGAAGATGAAGGGCGCCATCTTCGGGTTCCAGAAGCGGGTCTGATGACCAAAATGCACGCCAGCTTCAAGCATCTGGCGCATGGTTACGTCTGCCATGAGCAAATCTCCGGGTTAGGCCTCCGCATATCCCGGCTCGCAACCCCTTTTTCGGCGGGGCACCCAGCGAGCAGTGCCGATATGCGTGTGAAGTAGTCGCGCCGGCGACAGCAGTTGTCCCCGGCGCGCGCGCTTTATACCATAGCGCGCCCGCCGGCCGTAACCCCTATTGGTGAAAATGCGGTGACAGTGACGATCAAGACACCCGAGGAGCAGGACAAGATGCGTGTGGCCGGCCGGCTGGCCGCCGACGTGCTCGATATGATCGGGGATTATGTTAAGCCGGGCGTCACGACCGGCGAGCTGGACCGCATCTGCCACGCGTACATAACCCAGGAGCTGGACGCCGTCCCCGCCCCACTCAACTACCGCGGTTTTCCGAAGTCGATCTGCACATCGGTCAACAACGTGGTATGCCACGGCATCCCCGGCGACAAGACGCTCAGGTCGGGCGACGCCATGAATATCGACATTACCGTCATCAAGGACGGCTGGCACGGCGATACAAGCCGTATGTTCCTGGTCGGCAAGGAAAATATCCTCGCGAAGCGACTGTCGAAGGTGGCCCGCGAAGCCATGTGGCTCGGCATCCGGGAACTCGCCCCGGGCAAGCGCCTCGGCGACGTCGGCGAGGCCATCCAGCGGCACGTCGAGAGCCACCGCTACTCGATCGTGCGCGAGTATTGCGGACACGGCATCGGCGAGGTCTTCCACGAGGATCCGCAGGTGCTCCACTACGGCAAGCGCGGCACCGGCATGGAGCTCAGGGAGGGCATGACGCTGACGGTCGAGCCCATGGTCAATGCCGGAAAGGCGGCCGTGCGGCTGTTGCCCGACGGTTGGACCGTCGTCACCAAGGACCGCAGCCTGTCGGCGCAGTGGGAACACACCTGCCTGATCACGGCCGATGGCTTCGAAGTCCTCACGCTCGGCGCCGCCGATAGATGAAATTACAATGACTTACGCTAGTATTCGCGAATCGTTGACAGAAGCTGGGGAGGCCCTGCGCGCGCGCTTCCTGCAGGGCGAATCGGTTGTCGAGCTGGTCCGCGCCCGGGCCGCACGGATCGACGAGGTCCTCGTTGGACTGTGGCGCGAACACCTCGAGCCGACCGGCACGGCGCTCGTTGCCGTCGGCGGCTACGGCCGCGGCGAACTGCACCCCCACTCCGACGTCGACGTGCTGCTGTTGCTGCCGGATGCTCTGCCGGGCGGCGGCGAAGAAGCATTGTCGGCTTTCGTCACGGCGCTCTGGGATATCGGGCTCGAGATCGGACACAGCGCACGCACGGTCGAGGAGTGCCGCGAGCAGGCTGCCGCCGATCTCACGGTCGCGACGACACTCATGGAGGCACGCCTGCTGGCAGGCCCCGAAGCTGCATTCGCCGCGATGCAGGCCGTCATCGCACCCGAGAACATGTGGCCGTCTGATCGATACTTCGAAGAAAAACGCAAGGAACAGATCGTCCGTCACCACCGCTACCATGACACGGCCTACAACCTCGAACCCAACGTCAAGGGCAGTCCGGGCGGACTCCGCGACATCCAGATGATCGGCTGGGTGGCCAAGCGGCACTTCGGCGCGGCCACGCTGGCGGAGCTCGTCGACCACGACTTCCTGACGCCGGGACAGCTGCAGCGCCTCGAGGACGGCCAGGCCTTCCTGTGGCGCATCCGGTTCGCCCTACACATCCTGACGGGGCGGCGCGAAGACCGCCTGTTGTTCGACCACCAGAAGAAACTGGCCGAGATGCTCGGCTATGAGGATGCCGTCTACACGCTGGCTGTCGAACAACTCATGCAGCGTTACTACCGCACGGTCATGGAGCTGAGCCGTCTCAACGAAATGCTCCTGCAGCTGTTCGAGGAAGCCATCCTCATGAATCCGAATGCGCCCGCGGAGCCGCTCAACGAGCACTTCGAGGTCAAGAACGGTTTTCTGCAGACCCTCGACGACGAGGTTTTTCGCCGCGACCGTTCCGCGTTACTGGAACTGTTCCTGCTGCTGCAACAGCATCCGGAGATCCGCGGCGTCAGCGCGCTCACTATCGGCCTGATTAAACGCAACCTGCACCTGATCGACGACGAGTTCCGGCTCAACCCGCGTAACCACCGCCTGTTCCTGCAGATCCTGCGGGCGCCCGAGGGCGTTACGCACGAACTGCGGCGCATGAACCTCTACGGCGTACTGGGCCTCTACGTCCCCGCATTCGGACGCATCGTAGGACGCATGCAGTACGACCTGTTCCATGCCTACACGGTCGACGAACACACCTTGTTTGTCGTATCGAACCTCAGGCGGTTCGCGTTATCGCGCTTCGACCACGAGTTCCCGCACTGCTCCGAAGTCATGCAGGCGCTCGAGCAGCCCGAGATCGCGTACCTCGCCGGGCTGTTTCACGACATCGCGAAGGGCCGCGGCGGCGACCACTCCGAGCTCGGCGCCGTCGATGCCGAGGCTTTCTGTCTCGAACACGGGCTCAGCAAGTACGAAGCCGGCCTCGTCGCCTGGCTCGTGCGCCACCACCTGGCTCTGTCGATGACGGCGCAGAAAAAAGACATCCACGACCCTGACGTCATCAACGAATTTGCGACGCTGGTCGGCGATCCGCTGCACCTCGACTACCTCTACGTGCTGACCGTGGCCGACGTCCGCGGCACGGACCCCAAGCTCTGGAACTCCTGGAAGGCGCAGTTGTTCCATGACCTGTACGTCCTCACGCGGCGCGCACTACGGCGCGGTCTCGAGAACCCGATCGACCGCGAGCTGCTGCTGACCGAGAAACAGGAAAAGGCGCGCAATATCCTGCACGGCCGCGGCATTTCCGACGAGCGCATCGATGCGGTCTGGGCGCTGCTCAACGAGAACTACTTCCTCAAACACCGCGTCAAGGAAATCACGTGGCACACCGAGTGGCTGACCGATTCCGACCCCGGGTCGGAAATCGGGCTCGTCGATGTCCGGCGCCGCAAGACCGGTGACGGCATCGAGGCCGTACTGTACACGCCGCGTGAAAGACGCACGTTCGCGCATGCGACGGCCGTGCTCGACGAGATCGGCATGACGATCGTGGATGCGCGTATCGTGCCGGTCGAGAACGACCACAGTATCGTGACGCTGGTATTCATGGAGCAGGACGCCCGCGTTGACAGCGACGAAGCGCGCATCAACAAGGTGCGCCGCGCCTTGACGAGAATCCTGACCGCAACGAGCGACAAAGTCCTCTCGGTCACGCGCACGTTGCCGCGCCAGGCGCGCATGTTCACGACGCGCACCACCGTCGATTTCAGCCAGAGCGCAGCGAACAGCAACCAGACGGTGCTCGAGCTGCAGGCCGCGGACCGCCCCGGGCTCCTCAGCACGATCGGCCAGGTCTTCATCGAACAGGGCATCGATATCGAGGCCGCGAAGATCGTGACTATTGGCGAGAAGGCAGAAGACGTATTCTATGTGTGCCGCGAGACCGGCGGCGGGGCGTTGGACGAGACACAACAGGAAGCACTGGGCAAGGCGCTGCTCGACCGGTTGGGAAGCGGCGCCGTCAATCAAGAGCGAAAACATGCAGGAACTTGAAGCAATCATCGAGCGCGCGTTCGACCAGCGCGCACAGGGATTCGAGAACCGCGCCGACGTCGAGTCGGCCGTCGAAGCGGCTATTGCGTTGCTCGACTCGGGCGAGACGCGAGTCGCCGAGAAGAAAGGCGGCGAATGGCACGTGAACCAGTGGATCAAGAAAGCCGTCTTGCTGAGCTTCCGTCTGCGCGACAACCGCGTCATCGAGAGCGGCCACAGCCGCTTCTACGACAAGGTGCCGATGAAGTACGCCGACTACAGCGAAGCGCAGTTTCGGGCCGACGGCGTCCGCGTCGTGCCGGATGCGATCGTCCGCCGCGGCGCCCACGTCGCGTCCGATGTCGTGCTGATGCCGAGCTACGTCAACATCGGCGCCTACGTGGACAGCGGCACGATGGTCGACACCTGGGCCACGGTCGGCAGCTGCGCACAGATCGGCAAGAACGTGCACCTGTCTGGCGGCGTCGGTATCGGCGGCGTCCTCGAACCGGTCCAGGCCGGCCCGACCATCATCGAGGACGATTGCTTCATCGGCGCGCGCTCGGAGGTCGTCGAGGGCGTCATCGTCGAAGAGGGCTCAGTGATCTCGATGGGCGTCTATCTCGGGCAAAGCACGAGGATCTATCATCGGGAGACCGGCGCGATCACTTTCGGCCGGATCCCGGCGGGCTCGGTCGTCGTTTCGGGCAACCTGCCGTCCGCCGACGGGAAATACTCATTGTATTGCGCCGTCATCGTGAAGCAGGTCGACGCAAAGACCCGCTCGAAGACGGGCCTCAACGACCTGCTGCGCAACCTGGACTGAGGCGATGTTGACGGTTTACGGCATCAAGAGCTGCGACACCTGCCGCCGGGCACGCAAGTACCTTGCAGAAAACGACATCAAGTTCCGTTTTCACGACGTTCGCGACGACGGGCTGGACATCCAGATGCTCGAACGCTGGGCGGGCCGCATCGAATGGGAGAAGCTGCTGAATCGCAAGAGCCTCACGTGGCGCAAGATCCCCGAGGTGGACCGCAGCGGCATGACGCGTGAACGCGCTTTCTCGCTGATGCTGGACCAGCCCACGCTGCTCAAGCGCCCCGTGCTCGAGGCGCCTCGCTTCATGGCGATCGGGTTTTCGGAAAAGCGTTTCTCCGAGTACTGGAAAAAAGCCAATGCCTAGCCGATTCGGCCCGTGATGTAGTCCTCGGTCAGCTTGTGCTGCGGATTCGTGAAGATCTTGTCGGTATCGTCGACTTCGACCAGCAAACCCAGGTGAAAGTAGGCGACGCGCTTCGACACGCGCGCGGCTTGCTGCATCGAATGCGTCACGATGACGATCGCATAGTCTTCACAAAGCTCGTCCATGAGGTCCTCGATGCGCGCCGTCGCAATTGGATCGAGCGCGGAACATGGCTCGTCCATGAGGATGACTTCCGGATTCACGGCAATCGTGCGCGCGATACAGAGGCGCTGCTGCTGACCGCCTGACAGGCTCGTGCCGGGCTCGTCGAGGCGGTCCTTGACCTCCTTGAGCAATCCCGCCCGCTCCAGGCTTGTGTGTACGATGTCGTCGAGTTCCGCGCGATCGGCGGCCAGGCCATGGATCCTCGGGCCGTAGGCAACGTTGTCGTAAACGCTCTTCGGGAACGGGTTCGGCTTCTGGAACACCATGCCGACCCGCGCGCGCAGCGCGACCGGGTCCAGTTCCTTGCTGTAGATATCCATCCCGTCCAGCGTGATATTGCCCGTGACGCGCGCCGATTCGATCGTGTCGTTCATCCGGTTGAGGCAGCGCAGGAACGTCGACTTGCCGCATCCCGACGGCCCGATCAGCGCGATGACTTCTTTCTTGCCGATCTCCAGCGAGACGTGCTGGATCGCATGATTGTCGCCGTAGTAGACGTTCACGTCTTTTGCAACCATAAACGGATGCTCGGCCGCGATCGTGCCGACAGTCTTGCCGAGCTCGGTGCGCTGCCGGTCGAATTCGGGCAGCTCGACAGGGGCATGCTCCGGCACCCGGTCGGGTGCTCGCGAGCCGGCGGCTGCGGGCTGATCGTCTTGCGTCGCTTCGGTCATGGCAGTCATTCTCATACAGGAAACTTCATAGCTCAATCGCGGGGCTTACCATCTTCGCTCCATGCGTTTGCGCAGGATCACGGCGGCGAGGTTCATCAGCAGCAGGAAACCCAGCAACACGATGATCGCGGCAGATGTGCGCTCCGCAAACGCGCGTTCCGGGCTGTCGGCCCAGAGGTAGACCTGCACTGGCAGTGCCGTCGCGGGATCCCCAAAGCCACCGGGTACGTCCACGATAAACGCGACCATCCCGATCATCAGCAGCGGCGCAGATTCTCCAAGTGCCCGACTCATGCCGATAATCGTGCCGGTCAGCATCCCGGGCAACGCCAGCGGCAGTACGTGATGAAACACGACCTGGGTCTGAGACGCGCCCAGGCCCAGCGCCGCCTCGCGAATCGACGGCGGCACGGCCTGGATTGCCGCACGCGATGCAATGATGATCACGGGCAGGGTCAACAATGTCAGGACGAGCCCGCCGACCAGCGGCGCCGATCTCGGCAGAGACGCCCAGTTAATGAACACCGCGAGACCCAGCAAGCCGAACACGATCGACGGCACGGCCGCCAGGTTATTGATGTTGACCTCGATCAGGTCGGACCAGCGCGACTTGGGTGCAAATTCCTCGAGATAAGTCGCTGCAGCAACGCCGATCGGGAACGAGAGTGCCACGGTCACGAGCAGCATGTAGAAAGACCCCATGACGGCGCCCTTGATACCGGCAAGCTCCGGATCGCGCGAATCGCCGTTGGTGAACAACGCCTTGTTGAAGCGCGACTCCAGCCTGCCGCTCTCATCGAGCGCGTCGATCCAGCCGATCTGCCTGTCCGACAGCGGTCGTAGCGCTTCGTCGAGATTCCTGTCGATATTGCCCTTCACGAGCATGTCGACGTTCGCTGCCGCGGGAACCCACAATGAAACCGTGGTTCCGACGAGTGACGGGTCCGCGACAACGAGGTCCCGGACCTGGTAGCCGGCGCCGGAGCTCAGGAGACGGTAGAGTTCCCTGCGCTCTCTCCGGTCCGAAACGCCCTGAATGACGTCCATGAGCGCCGCTCGAACGAGGCCGTCGAAGTCCGCGTACTGCAGGTCCAGTTCGCCACCGGGCGCGAGAACGTCTTCCGCCAGGTCTATGTCCAGCCGCATGAATGTCTGCTGGAACGCCGACATCCCATTGCCGATCAGGCTGGCGAAAAAAACGGCAAGGAAAATGACGCCGACCGCGGTAGCCACCATACCGAGCCCGCGAAATGCGTACTCCTTGCGCCTCCGCCGACCCAGGCCGGCCTCGACTTTCTGTCTGGATGTCTGTCTTTCGTTCAAGGCCCGATCACTCGTATTGCTCGCGGTACTTGCGCACCACAAACAAACCCAGGACATTCAGGAACAACGTGACGACGAACAGCACCAGGCCCAGGGCGAATGCCGCGAGCGTCTTCGCGCTGTCGAATTCCTGGTCGCCGACGAGCAAGGTCACGATCTGGACCGTCACCGTTGTGACGGCTTCGAAAGGATTCGCGGTCAGGTTGGCGGCGAGACCCGCAGCCATGACGACGATCATGGTCTCACCGACCGCCCTCGAAACCGCGAGCAGAATACCGCCGACGATGCCGGGCAGCGCCGCAGGCAGGATGACCTTGACCATTGTTTCCGACCGCGTCGAACCCAGTCCCAGCGCGCCGTCCCGCATCGCACTCGGCACGGCATTGATCGCGTCGTCGGACAGCGAGGAAACCAGTGGAATAATCATGATGCCCATAACAACGCCCGCTGCCATAGCACTCTCCGAAGCTACCTCGAGTCCGATCGACTGGCCCGCCTCGCGTATCCACGGGGCCACGGTCAGCGCCGCAAAAAAGCCGTAAACGACCGTCGGAATTCCGGCCAGCACTTCGAGGAGCGGTTTTGCGACCGCGCGCACGCGCTGGCCAGAGTACTCGGCGAGGTAGATGGCCGTCATCATGCCGACAGGGACCGCGACCAGCATCGCGATTCCCGTGATAAGCAAGGTGCCGGCAAACAAAGGTACCGCCCCGAAACTGCCCGACGAGCCGACCTGGTCGGCGCGTATCGCGGTCTGCGGGCTCCAGTTGAGCCCGAAGAGGAACTCAGTCAACGGGACTCGCTGGAAAAACCGTATCGCCTCGAACAGCACCGACAAGACGATTCCGATCGTGGTCAGGATCGCAATACTCGATGCGGCAATCAGCACCCAGCGGATTACCGACTCGACGCGATTGCGCGCACGCAAGTCGGGTCGTACCTGTCGCCACGCAATTGCGCCGCCCAGACCGGCCAGCCCGAGCGCACATACGGCAAGCAGCCGGCGGCTCCACCCGGCGTACTCTTTGAACTGCGTCGCCGCATTCTGCAACACGGCATCGACCTCGACACTGACGACGTCGCCCGCCGCGAGGTTCCTGATGTTGTTCACGAGCAGGTCCAGCTCGCCCTCGGACAAGTCCTGGAACGTGGCAGGCAGACCCTTGACTACGAGTGCGACGATGACCCGCGGCTCGAGCAGCGTCCACAGGAGCAATAGCGCCAGGGCCGGCAATACACACCAGATCGCGACGTAGTAGCCGTAGTAGCCGGGCAATGAATGCAGTACGCGGCTGTGCCCCGGGCCGCCTACGAGCGCCACCGACCGGGTCCGTCCGAGATAGAACGCTGCCAGCGCCATGAAGGACAGCAGCAGGATTAGCGACGTGCTTTGCATGTTATTTTTTTACGAACGAATGGCGGCGATTCGTTCAGAATCGCCGCCATTATCGTCACTCCTGCACGGACGTTATCGAGCGGTCATGGACAGCGGCGTCAGGTCGCGAACGTTCGCCGCAACATCGCTGCGCTCTGCATCCGGCATCGGAATGAGACCGCGTTCGGAAAGATAGCCCTCTTCGCCCCACGCTCGCTCGCTCGTGAACTCGGCCAGGAAGCCCTTCAGCCCCGGGATGACGTTCACGTGTGCGCTCTTGACGTAGAAGAACAGCGGACGGGACACGGGGTAAGCGCCGCTGGCGATCGCGTCGAAGGTCGGCACGACACCGTCAACCGCTGCGCCCTTCACTTTCTCCGCATTCTGATCGAGGAAACTGTAGCCGAAAATACCGAACGCGTTCGGGTTCGCTTCGAGTTTCTGCACAATCAGGTTGTCGTTCTCGCCGGCCTCGACGAACGCGCCGTCCTCGCGGATGGTGTGGCAGATGGCCTTGTATCGGTCCTTGTCCGTATTCTTGAGCTCTGCGATCCAGGGCGTCGCCTTGCAGCCGCCCTCCATTGCCAGCTCGACGAAAGCATCGCGAGTCCCGGATGTCGGCGGTGGCCCGAGCACTTCGATGCGCTCGGCCGGCAATCCCGGGTTGACGTCCGCCCAGGTCCTGTAGGGGTTCTCGATCAGTTCGCCATCGTTGTCGCCCGGTACCTCTTTCGCGAGCGCCTTGAAGATGTCCGCGCGGCTGAGTTCCACGGCGGGACCATCGATCGCATTGGCAATGACGATACCGTCGTAGCCGATCTTGACTTCGATGATCTCGGTGACGCCGTTGTTCGCACAGGTATCGACTTCGGACTGCTTGATGGCGCGGGACGAATTGGTTACGTCCGGGTGATCGACGCCGATGCCGTCACAGAACAGCTTCAGGCCACCACCCGATCCGGTGGACTCGATCTTGGGCGTCTTGAATTCACTGCCGCGGCCGAATCGCTCGGCGACGACGGTGGCAAACGGATAGACGGTCGACGATCCGACGATATAGACATAGTCGCGCCCGCGCTGCGCCTGCGTCGCCGCCGCGGGCGCAGCCTTCGACGTGGCCTGGCCCTGAGCGGGGCTTTCGGCCGGTCCGCAACCCCACAACAGCGCCGCAACAGCAGCGGTCGAAGTGCATGTAAACGCTCGATTCAGGAAGCGCATTCAGACTTCTCCTTGGCTTCGAAGATGATCCGGGAAGCTTAGCGATACATTGTTACCGAATTGTTGCAAACAGGCCGCCGCGACGCACCGTCTGCCGATGCGTGAATATTGCCTTTTTCATTGATTTTCATAGAGTTATCGATCATCATTCAGGCGATGTCTAACGAACTGACCGAACCCGTTATCGATCTGCTGTGCGACCTCATCCGGCGGCGCTCCGTCACGCCCGACGATGCCGGCTGCCAGGACCTCATGAGTACGCGGCTCGAAGCTCTCGGTTTCGAGTGCGAAACGATGCCCTTCAATGACGTCACCAACTTGTGGGCCCGGCGCGGCACCGAGGCGCCCGTCCTGTGTTTCGCCGGCCACACGGACGTCGTGCCGCCCGGCGACCTGGACGAGTGGCAATCCGATCCGTTCGAACCGACGTTCAAGGACGGCTTGTTGTATGCGCGCGGCGCGGCCGATATGAAAAGCGGCCTCGCCGCGATGATCATCGCAATCGAGCGCTTTCTCGAAACGCATCCCGACCACCCCGGCAGCATCGCGCTGCTGATCACGAGCGACGAGGAAGGCCGCGCCCGCGACGGCACGCTCAGGGTCATGGACGCGCTCGCAGAACGCGACGAGCACATCGACTGGTGTGTGCTCGGGGAGCCGTCCAGCCAGACGGCGCTCGGCGACATCATTCGCATCGGCCGGCGGGGTTCGCTGAGCGGCATGCTCACGGTCCATGGCGTCCAGGGACACGTGGCGTATCCGCAGCTCGCGGACAACCCGATCCGCCGCTTCGCCCCCGTCCTCGCCGAGCTCCACGACATTACGTGGGACGACGGCAACGAGTACTTTCCACCGACGAGCTTCCAGGTGGTCGACGTGCGTGCCGGCATCGGGTTCCCCAACGTGACGCCGGGTGAACTCACGGCACGTTTCAACTTTCGTTACTCGACCGAGTGGACTCACGAGTCGCTGCAGGCCAAGGTAAATTCCGTCTTCGACGCGCACGACATCGACTACGACCTGAATTGGCATCTCTCCGACGAACCGTTCCTGACGCAGCCCGGCAAGCTCATCGACGCGGTGCACCAGGCCGTCACCGAGCACACGGGTGCGGCGCCGGAACTGTCGACGGGAGGCGGCACGTCGGACGGCCGCTTCATTTCTCCGGCCGGCGTCGACGTCGTCGAGCTCGGCCCCGTGAACGCCTCGATTCACAAGATCGACGAGCACGTCCGTGTCGAGGATGTCATCACGCTCACCGCCATGTACCGGCGAATCATGGAGCTGATGCTGCTCTAGGCGCGGCGGAAGTTATTCCAGGCGCCGAACACGAGCAGTCCGCCGAGGCCGATGACGACCCACGTCGGCATCGACAGGCCGAGGAAACGCCAGACCACTTCGGCGCATTCTCCCGAGCCCTGGAAGACCATCGACAGCGCATCGAAGAGCGCGAAGTTCTCCATGATGTACTCGAACCCGGGCCCGCAGGAAGGCACCTCGTTGGCCGGCAGGTTCTGCAGGTGGACGTGCCAGGCCGCAATGGCGACGCCGCAACCCGCGGCAAGCACGACCAGCACGCCGTAAATGCGCGCGCCGAGGCGCCCCGGATTGTGTAGTGCGGCGGCGAGGAATACGAACCCCGTCAGGATCGTCGCGATACGCTGGAACACACACAGCGGACAGGGATCGAGGAGCAGGACGTGCTGCGCGTACAGGGCAAAGCCCATCATTCCCGCACAGGCAAGAAAGCCTGCGAGATTCAGCAGGCGCTTGTTCGGCAAGGTCATTCGTCAGGCGTGTCGTCGGAAAACTTGATGGCGCCAGTATGACGCACATCCCTGCCCTGCACCATATAGATCACGTACTCGCAGATGTTCTTTGCATGATCGCCGATGCGCTCCAGCGAACGGGCACACCAGGTCACGTTCATGACGCGCTTGATCGACCGCGGATCCTCCATCATGAACGTGATGCACTGGCGCTGGATCGCCTCGTATTCCTCGTCGACGCGCTCGTCCTCACGCACGACCTCCCATGCCTCTTCGACGTCGAGTCGGGCAAAAGCGTTCATCGCGTCGCGCACCATGTGCGCGACATGCTGACCCAGCGTCTTGAGTTCGCGGTAGGAGTCGGCGGGCCGGTCCATCGCCGCGAGCTTGGACGCAAGGAAGCCGATCTTCTCGGCCTCGTCGCCAATCCGCTCGAGGTCGGTGATCGTCTTGATGATCGCGACGATCAGGCGCAAATCACTGGCCGCCGGCGACCGAGTTGCCAGGATGCGGCCGCACTCCTCGTCGATGTTGACTTCGAGATTATTGACCTTGTAATCGTCCTTCGCGACCTGCAGCCCGAGCTCGCTGTCGCCGCTGACGATCGCGGCGATCGCCTGGGATAACTGCGATTCCACCAGCCCGCCCATCGTCAGGACACGATTGCGCAGGTCCTCGATGTCCTTGTTGAATCGACGTGATATGTGATCGGTCAATCCGGACGCTTCCATTACGACCCCTCCGGCTCGCGTTAGTCGAACTTGAATTCTACGTCAAGCTGGAGCCGACTGTAATCGTGTTCCGTCCGCTGGAAGCGGTCAATCTCGTTGATGAACAGGGTGCCGCCCAGGAAGATCTTCTTGTTGACGGCGTACTTGGTCCTGAGCATATGACCGTTGGAGTCGGTACCGCCGCCGCCAAAATCGGAATCATTGAATGTCCCGATCACCGAGTCGGCCTCGATATCCTGGTAGGTCCAGCTGAATTCCGACCGTCCTTGACTCTTGGCAGAGCCGATCTTGGCGCCGAACGCGTAGCCCGTGTCCTCTGCGCTGACCTCGTTGTTCTGCGTGTAGTGCGCATAAACCCTGAACGGCCAATCGCCGAGTTTAGTGTCGAACTGCGCAAACACTTCCGCATTCTTGTAGTCATAAATATAGTTGCCGTCTATGTCGACAGTATTTCCTTTAGAATTGCCGTTATAGAAAGGCTCATTGCCGATCGTATCCGTGTAGGCGAAGTACCCGGCACCCGCGGTCAAGCTGGCGCCGTCCCCGATCGGGAACTTGTAGCCCGCCTGGACGACATACAGAAGGGAATCATCGGCGCTGCTGCGCTCTTCCACCGAAAAGCCGCCAGCTGCGGCAAAGAACCCGCCCGAGGCGTATTTGGCTGCGATTCCTTCCGGATTGAGGTCGCCGTCCCAGATCAGCGGCACGCCACCGGCCTTGAATACCGGGTTCTTCATCTTGCCCGCGTAGACGTTGAGGTCATCCCGG
>JBFJQO010000027.1:0-13735 GCA_041616535.1 Woeseiaceae bacterium
ATCCGGACCCGGGCCTGTTCGTCGTGTTCGTGCTCGGTGTCGTCGTCATGCGATCGGCGGGCTGTGTACTGAACGATTACGTCGACCGCAACATCGATCCTTACGTGGAGCGCACGCGCGCGCGGCCGATCGCGTCCGGCGCCGTGCTGCCGATGGAGGCGCTGACGCTGTTCGCATCGCTGGGGTTCATCGCCATCGGACTCGCGACGATGCTCAACCGGCCGGCGCAGATGCTGGCCGTCGTTGCGGCCCTGCTGACGGTCGCCTACCCGTTCGTCAAGCGTTTCGTGTCGATACCCCAGTTCATCCTCGGCGCCGCGTTCGGCTGGGCGGCGCCGATGGCGTTCGCCGCGCACACGGGCAGCACACCGCAGCTCGCGTGGCTGGTATTCGGTGCAGTCCTGGTGTGGGCGGTCATCTACGACACGTTCTACGCGATGGTGGACCGCGAGGACGACCGCAAGGTGGGCGTCAAATCGACCGCTCTGTTGTTCGGCGACATGGACCTGTTCGTGATTGCCGGCCTGCAGGGCGTGATGATCCTCGCCCTGATCCTCATCGGCCTGCGCGCCGAACTGGGGCTGTGGTATTTCGGCTCGATCGCGGCCGCCGCCGGGCTCATGGCTTACCATCTCTGGCTCGCCCGCGACCGCGAGCCGGCGGGCTGCTTCGAGGCGTTCCTGCACAATCGCCACATCGGCATGGTGATCTTCATCGGCATACTGCTGCACTACGCGTTCAACCCGTAGCGCCCCCGGATCAACCCCCGATGTAGTACATCTCCGGCTTCTGGATCTCGCGGCCGTGACGGCGGAGGTCGGCGCGCTGTTCACTGTAGCGATCGCTGCGCCGTGCCCAGACACGCTGAATGATGCTGAACAGCTCTTCGTCCGTGGCGCTTTCGCGCAGCGGCTGGCGCAGATCGGTGCCCCTCGTGGCAAACAGGCAGGTGAACAGCTGGCCGTCGGACGACAACCGCGCGCGGTGACAACTGCCGCAGAACGGTTCACTCACCGACGAGATGAAACCGACTTCGCCCTTGCCGTCCTCGTAGAGATAGCGTGTGGCGACTTCACCGTCGTAATTGCTGCGTTCGGCGCGCAGGGGCCAGCGTTCGCCGATGCGCGCCCGCAACTGGGACGAAGGCACCGTGTCCGACTCCTGCCAGTGATTGATGTTGCCGACGTCCATGTACTCGATCATGCGCACGATGACGCCGGTGCCCCGAAAACGCTCGAGCAACTGCATTATGGTGTGATCGTTTACGCCGCGTTGCACGACCGCGTTTATCTTCAGCGGCGTGAGATCGGCTTCGAGCGCGGCGTCGATGCCGTCGAGCACGCGGCTGAGGCCGCCGCGGCCGCCGCTCATATTCTGGAACACTGCATCGTCGACTGAGTCCAGGCTGACCGTTACGCGGTCCAGGCCCGCCGCCTTGAGTCCTGCGGCGTGCTGCCCGAGCAGGATGCCGTTGGTGGTCAGCGCGATTTCCTCGATCCTGGGCAGCGCGCGCAAATCGCCGATCAGGTCGCCGAGCGCCGGACGCAGCAGGGGCTCCCCGCCCGTGATGCGCAGCTTGCGAACACCGGCGGCCGTAAACAGCCCGGCGAGGCGCACGATTTCGGCGAAGTTCAGGCGCTCGTTGGTTTTCAGGAACTGGAAATTGCGGTGGTACTTCTCTTCCGGCATGCAGTAGGTGCAGCGGAAATTGCAGCGGTCCGTCACCGAGATCCGCAGGTCTCGAAGACCGCGATTCAATCTGTCCTGCACAGGATTATCCGCTACGCGCATGCCTGTTCAACCCCCTTTGCGTTTCCGCATCGCTCGTCACCCGCCTGCCACGGCGGGAATGATGCTGACCACGTCCCCGTCGTTGACGGGCGTATCGAGGCCGGAAACGGACTTCACGTTCTCGGACCCGACGAAGACATTAACATACGGCCGGAGTTCGCCTTCGCCCTGCATGACGCGCTGCAGAAAACCCGGATGGCGCGCGCCGATCTGCGCCAGCGCCGCGCCCACGGTCGCGGCATCGGCGTTGAGTACCGGTGCATCCTCGACGAAGGGTCGAAGCGGCGTCGGTATGCGTACAGTAATGCTGCTCATCCGGTCACCACGGCAACGACCGGTCGCTCGGGCCGTCGCAGACAACAGAGCACCACGCGATCGAAGCGCGATGTCATCGCGATTGCCGCGACTGCCGCGGCTCGCGCCGGTTCTTGTTGGTCGTCATTGTCGATCATGTTGATTACCGGCGCAACACGCGCACCGGCTGTGCCGTGCAGCGAACCCTGTTCGCTGGCGAGCAGCCGGCCGACCGCCTCGGGCGTCAGGGTCTCGCCGGGCGCCACGCCCGTCACGGCCGCCACCCGGTCGACGCGGTGCGCCACCCGCTCGCTCAGCGGCTCGCCGATTGCACGCGCCGATACCACCGGGATCACGATATCGGCACCCGGGACGAGGATCGGTTCGTCCGCTGCCGGCGCCTTGATCCAGCGCATTCGTGCTCCGTCTGCCTTGACGAGGGTCACGTCGAAGCCCGCCGCGTCGTGAATGGCCCGAATGGTCGCCGGCGCGGCGCCCGCATGCCGGCCGGGCTTGCTCGAGGTGCAGGCATAGGCGATCGGAGCGCCGGAAGCAACGGCGATTACCCGCGCCTGCAGGTTCGCATCCTCGTCGATGACCTGCCGCAGTACGAGATCGTCGGGGAACTCGGTCGTGTGCACGGTGGCGGTGAGCGCCACGTTCCCGCGATGCTCGCGCAGCAGCTGGTAGAGCACCGACTTCTTGCCGCCCGCCCCGACGGCGCAGACGATGCCGCGGCGCGCGTCGAGCGCGTCGATCAGCGCAGTCATCGGGAAACGAGCTCCACGGCTTTCACGCTCAGCACACGCGGCAGGTAGCTCGCAAGTTGCCTCCAGCTGTCGCCGGCATCGTCACTCGCAAACAGCTGCCCGCCCGATGTTCCGAAATAGACGCGGCAGGGCTGGCGCACGTCGATGTCCATGGCCTCCCGCAGCACCGTCACGTAGACGTGTTCACTCGGCAGGCCGGAGCTTGCCGACGCCCACGTCGATCCCGCATCGCGGCTGCGGTAGACGCGCAGCTTGCCGTCCACCGGCGCACGCAGGTGCGCGCTCGACTCCGGAATCTGGAACACGGTGTCCGGGTCGTTCGGGTCGGTGGCGATGCCGTAGCCGAAATCGCTCGGCAGCCCGTCGGTGATCTCGGTCCAGCTGCGGCCGCCGTCGTCGCTGCGGTAGACGCCGTTGTAGCACTGCCGGTAAAGGCGGCTCGGGCGCGCCGGGTGCATGATGACCCGGTGCACGTTGTGGCCGGTCTCGGGATAACGCTCGGGCAGGTTCTCGGCGCGCACGCCGGCATTCGCCGGCTGCCAGGTGTCGCCGCCGTCCTCGCTGCGGTAAACGCCGCCGGCCGACACGGCCGCGACGATGGTGCCGCGCGCCTGTGGATCGATACAGATTGAATGCACGGCAAAGCAGCCTTTCGACGGCTCCCAGGTCGAACGGGTCGGGTGCTCGTTGAGCCCGTCGACCGGCTGCCAAGTGCGGCCCCGGTCGTCGCTGCGGAACAAGCCGGCCGGGTCGATGCCGGCGAACAAGGTACCCCCGGCCAGCGCGAGGTACCAGACCGCCCGGGTCGCGCCGCGGCGGCTCTGCGCCGGGTACCCCGGCGCCGATTCCAGCGAGGTCCATGATGCGCCGTGGTCTTCGCTGGCATAGATATGTGCGCCCCACACCTTGTGTGACGTTGCGGCGAACAGCGTACCGTCGGGTGCGGCCAGCGTGTGCAGTACCGAGTAGCCGGCGAGGTGTGGCCCGTCGATGCGACAGGCCTCGCCGGCGGCGTCGCGGAAGACGCGGAACAGCCCTTTCGCCGTGCCGACGAGCAGCGTCATCGCGTCAGCGCCGCGCCGTGCGTCACTCACGTCTCGAGCAGGCGCGGCATCAGTTCGGCGAGGTTGCAGGGCCGCGTGCGCATGTCGAGCTGGGCGCTGAGCAATTCGTCCCAGGCCGTCGCGCAGGCACCGGTCGACCCGGGCACGCAGAAGACATAGGTGCCGTTGGCGACGCCCGCGAGCGCCCGCGACTGGATCGTCGAGGTCCTGATCTGCTCCCAGGAAATCACGCGGAACGTCTCGCCGAAGCCGTCGATGACTTTGTCCAGCAGCGGGCTCACGGCCTCCGGCGTGCCGTCACGGCCGGTGACGCCGGTACCGCCCGTGGTGATCACGACATCGACCCCGGGGTCGGCTATCCAGCCGGCCACGACGGCACGAATCGTGTACACGTCGTCGGGCACAATACGCTTCCCGGCGAGCTGGTGCCCGGCATCGGTGAGCCGGCCGGCCAGCAGTTTGCCGGACTTGTCGGTTGCGTCCGTGCGGCTGTCGGAAACCGTCAGGACCGCGATATTCAGCGCGACGAATTCGCGCTCTTTCGGGCTTTTGCTCATGCTGGGCTCACTGTCTGGAAATGTTGCGCAGCGCGTCGCTCACACGAACGCAGCAAACGGCTGCACCGTTACCTCGTCGCCCTCGGACACGGGGCCGGCGTCTTCGGGCAACACGATAAAGCAGTTGGCCGCGGCCATCGAACTCAGCACGCCGGACCCCTGGTGGCCGGTCTTGTGCACGACGAACCGCCCGTCTTCGGTGCGTGACAGCACGCCGCGCTGAAATTCGCGACGCCCGCGCTTCTTACGCAGCGCTGACGCGGATACCGCCGGCATCGTCAGCGGCGGCGCCGGGTCCGGCATGCCCGCCAGCGCCTGCAGCGCCGGCTGCACCAGCTGGTAGAAGGTCGCCATCACCGAGTTGGGGTTGCCCGGCAAACCGAAAAACAGCGCATTGCCAATGCGCCCGAAAGCAATCGGCCGACCGGGTTTCATGGCCACCTTCCAGAAGCCGACGGTGCCGGCGCGCTCCAGCGTTTCGGCAACGTAGTCCGCATCGCCCACGGATACACCGCCCGAGGTCACGATGGCGTCGGCCGCCGCCGCCGCTCTCGCGAAGGCCTTTTCCACCGCATCGCGATCGTCACGGATCATGCCCATGTCGAGCAACTCGACGCCGAGGCGCGACAGCATGCCGTAGATCGTGTAGCGGTTGCTGTCGTAAATCTGCCCCTCGCCCAGCGACTCACCGACGCTGCGGAGCTCGTCGCCCGTCGAGAAGAACGCGATGCGCGGACGGCGCCGGACGCTAACCTCGCTCACGCCGATCGATCCGAGGATGCCGAGCTGGGCCGGTAACAGGAGGGTACCCGCGCGCAGCGCGACGTTGCCGGCCGCGATGTCTTCGCCGGCCTGTCGCACGTGCTGTCCGGGCTTCTGGCCGGCGCCGATGATCACGGTGTCGCCTTCGCGGGTGGCGTTCTCCTGCATCACGACGGTATCGGTTGCCGCGGGCATCGGCGCGCCGGTCATGATGCGCACGCACTGGCCATCACCCACGGCAGCCGCGAAAGGCCGCCCTGCCGCCGACGTCCCGACAACCTCGAGCCGCGTCTCGCCGGCGGCGCAAAGGCCGGTGCCGAGCATCGCGTAGCCGTCCATCGCCGAGTTGGTATGTGATGGCACGTTGATCGTCGACACGACGTCGGCGAACAGCACCCGTCCCAGGGCGCTGCGCACGGCCAGCATTTCACTGCCGCCGACGGGCTGCACCTCGGCCAGTATGCGGGCCAATGCATCGGTGAGTTTCAGCGCCGGACCCTCGTGGCCGTCGGCGCAACAATCGACATTGGTCTTGCTGCTCATGTCCTGCGCTTAGTTGTCTGCCGCCGTGGTGCGCAGCGCGAGCGCTTGCTCGAGTGCCCGCCTGTCGTCCGGGGCGTTGATATTGGCGAACGACTCCGCCACGTCGCTGAAGTCCACACTCTCGTACCCGTGCCGGGCGTACCACCGGTCGATCTTACGCTCTCCGTCATCGAGATAACCAGCCAGATCGTCCAGCAGCTGGCAGGCGAGCAGCGCGAACACGGGTTGCACGCGCTCGCCGTCATGGGCGGCCGCGATGGAAGCCCCTGAGGCCCGCGCGGCGTCATAGAGCCGCTGCACCAGGCGGTCGTGCAGCAGCGGCGAATCGCAAGGCACGACGGCGATGTAAGGCGTCCGGGCCGCACGCATGCCGCTGACCATGCCCGCCAGCGGGCCCCGGAACTCGCTGTCGCCGTCATCCACGACCCCGCAGCCGAAGCGGCGGTAGCTGTCGTGGTTACGATTGGCGTTGATCAGCACGTCCGCAACCTGCGGACGCAGGGTATCGACGACCCACGCGATCATGGGCCGGCCGCCGATCTGGACGAGTCCCTTGTCCACGCCGCCCATGCGCGTCGCACGGCCGCCCGCCAGGATGACGCCGGTGACCTGCTCGCGCACAGTGGCCGACGCGTTACTCAACGCGCTGCCTGTCATCGGCACGGGTGTCCGGCTCGGCGCCGGGGAAAAACAGCTGCTGCCCGTCCACGCGGAACGCGGCAATAGCCGCCTGCCCGCGCGTCGACGTCAGCCAGTCGACGAAGGCCTGGGCCTCGCGGACGTGCACGTGCGGGTGCCGTTCTGGGTTCACGACGATGGCGGCGTAGGGGTTGTGCAGCCGGGCGTCGCCCTCGACGAGAATCCGGAGGCCGCCCTTGTTGCCGAAGCTCAGCCAGCTGCCACGGTCGCTGAGCGTGTAACCGCCCATGGCGCCCGCCGTGTTGAGGGTCGCGCCCATGCCCGAACCCGCCTCCCGGTACCAGGAACCGCTCGCGGGACGCGGGTCGAAACCGCTTGCCGCCCAGAGCTCCAGCTCCTTCTTGTGCGTGCCGCTGTCGTCGCCGCGCGACACGAAAACGACCTCGCTTTCGCCGATGCGGCGCAGCGCTGCCGCGACGTCGTGCATCCCGCGGATGCCGGCAGGATCTGCCGCCGGCCCCACCAGCACGAAATCATTGTGCATGACCGGGTGGCGCGCGAGGCCCAGGCCGTCATCCACGAACTTCCGCTCCGACTTCTCGTGATGCACCAGCAGCACGTCCGCATCGCCGTTCGTCGCGATTCGGATGGCCTGCCCGGTGCCGACGGCGACGACCTGCACCTCGATGCCGGTCGCTTCCGTGAACTGCGGCAGCAGCCAGTCGAACAGCCCCGAGTTCTGCGTCGACGTCGTCGAGGCGACGGTGATGGAGCGTGGTTCCCCGTGCACGGTGCCCGTGATCAACAGGGCCGCGAGAGCGAGCACCGCGGGCAACCGCGTGAACGCGCGTGGCGTTTCTGTCTCGTTGCGCATGGTCAAGCAGGTCCCCGGGTCGTCACGACTGGTGAGTGATCGTCGCCTAGGCCGGCAGCTCGCCGGCCAGGAACCCGGCGGCCACCGGGTCTTTCGGCGATGTGAAGAACTCGGCCGCCGGCGCATGCTCGAGCAGGCTGCCGTCGTTGAGGAACATTACGTCGCCGGCCAGTCGCCTGGCCTGCGCAATGTCGTGGGTGGTCATCAGGATCTTGGTGCCGGCGGCGCCGATAGCGCCAATCAGCTCCTCGACGCCGCGCACGGCGGCCGGGTCCAGGTTCGTGGTGGGCTCATCAAGCAACAAGACTTTTGGCCTGAGTACGAAGGCCCGCGAGATCGCCAGTCTCTGTTGCTGGCCGCCGGACAGGGTGCGGGCCGCCCGCGCACCGAGACCCGCCAGTCCCGCCTGCTCCAGAGCCGCGTCGACCAGGGCTTGCCGTTCGCTGCGCGGCACGCGTTTGACGCGCAGCACGTGCAGCAGGTTATCTCGCACGGTGCGCCGCAGAAGCACCGGGTGTTGCGACGCCATCGCCTGTTGTTCGCGCGCTTCGGCAATCGAGAGATCACCCCAGCGGATTTCGCCGCTCGTCGGCTGCAGCAGGCCGTGACAAAGGCGCAGCATGACGCTCTTGCCGGCCCCGTTGGGGCCGAGAATGACGGTCCGGCCGGACGATCCGATCCAGAACGACACGTCCTTTATGATCTGCCGGCCGTTGATTTCGAACTTCACGCCGCGTGCAACCAGCGGCAGCAGGGGGTGATCACCCGGCGATTCCGCCTGGATGCAGCCACGGTCCTCGGCCCTGGGTGCTTTATCAACCATAGCGCCGTCTCGCCGCATCGGAGATCACGAGCGCGGCCGCGTTGACGCCCAGCGCAAGCGTGACGAGGATCATGCCGAGCCCGAGCGCCAGAGCAAGATTGCCCTTGCTCGTTTCCAGCGCGATCGTGGTGGTCATCACGCGGGTGGCGTGCTGGATATTGCCGCCCACGATGATCACGGCGCCGACCTCGGCAATGGCCCTGCCGAAACCCGCCATGATCGCGGTCAGCAGACGAAAGCGCCCGTCCCACAGCAGCGTTGCTATGCTCTGCAGGCGTGTGCACCCGAGCGACCGCAGGTGCTCGTCGTATTCCTCGTGAAGATCGGCGATCGTCTGTCGCGACAGCGCCGCGATAATCGGCAGCACGATGATGCTCTGCGCGATGACCATCGCGGTGGGCGTGAACAGCAAGCCCATCGAGCCCAGCGGCCCGGCCCGCGACAGCAGCAGGTAAACCAGCAGGCCGACGACCACCGGCGGCAGTCCCATCAGCGCATTGAGCAGGATCACGACCGCACGCCTGCCGGGGAAGCTCTGCAGCGCAATGAGCGCGCCCAGCGGCAGCGCGATGATCGACCCGATCACGACCGCGCTGAGGCTGACCTGCAGAGAAAGCAGGACAATCTCGATCAGGTCGGCGTTCAGCGTCGCGATCATCGACAGCGCTGCGGCGACGGCAGACGAGAATTCGTTCATGCTCCGGACCCGGTCACGGTGCTTGCGGCTCTCCATGCAACGCTTCGCCGGCGCGCAGGACAGGTGTCGAGCGTCACGCAGCAGCGACGTTTACGGTCATTCTTCCAGATGCGCTGGCGCGACGCCAGCAACAAATAGTCGCATGGACACTGTGGTATTGCGTCATTTTGTCGCACACCTTACGCTTGGGCGTTCGTGCCGTTGGACAACCGGTGGTAACCGCCCTTGCAACAGCCCGCGTCGATACTCGTCCTCGGTGATGGCATCGAGGCATCCCGCCTGCGGCAGCGGCTGTCCAGGCATTTTCTCGCCGTGGAAAACGCCCGCAGCTTCGACGAGTCGCGCGAATTGTCACGACGTTGCCGCTTCCACGTGCTGGTCGTGGTCGACCCGCCGACAGCCTGGCACGAACTGCAGCAGGCGCTCGAGGCGTGCGAAGAGCTGCCATCCGCGACGCTGCTCGTGACGGAAAAATCACGTGCCGAGACCGCGGTCGAAGCCCTGCGCGGTGGTGTCTCGGACGTCCTGCTGCGGCCCTTCACGACAGACGAACTCGTCGCAGCCGTGACCGCCGTATGCGGCGGTGCCTCATTGGGCCTCCGGGTGCCGCTCACCCGGCCCGGTCCGACGCTGGTCGGCGAGACCGGACCCATGCGGGATATCAGGGCGCTGGTCGACCGCATCGGAGCGACCGCCGCTACCGTTCTCATCGAGGGTGAAGCCGGCACCGGCAGGAAACTGCTTGCCCGGCTGCTGCACAACCGGGGCGGCCTCCCGGGACCATTCATTGCGGTCGACTGCCGCAAGACCGACCGTGTTGCTCTGACGCGCACGCTCGGCCGGGAAGCCGGGGCCGGCACGCTGTTTCTCGACGAGATCGGTGCCCTGCCGCTGGACTTGCAGGCCGAATTGCTGCGCAGCATGGCGGGCGGTTCCGCTGAGACCGATGGCGGCCCGCGTACCGCCGGGCGGATCGCTGCCTCCACGCAGATGAATCTCGCCGAGCTGGTGGCACGGCAGCGTTTTCGCGAGGACCTCTGGCACCGGCTCAGGGTGATGCGCATCGGGCTGCCGCCGCTGCGTGAGCGGCGCGCGGATATCCCGCTGCTGGCCGCCTATTTCGCCGACAGGCTTTCGGCCGAGATGGGACGGCCGCCGGTGGAACTCGAGGCCGCCGAACTCGAGGCGCTCGTGGAGTACGACTGGGCAGGCAACGTCACGGAGCTGCGCCGGGTGATCGAACAGACCCTGCTGCGCGGCCAGCTCCCCGCCGATGCGCTCGTCGGGTCGGTCGCGCGCAACACCGGGACGCCGGATTATCCGCTAGACTGGACGCTCGAGCAGGTGAAACGCCATCACATGGCCTGCGTCCTCGATGACTGCGACGGCAACAAATCGGCCGCAGCGCGCCGACTGGACATCTCGCGCAAGACACTGGACCGCAAGCTCGGCGCCTCAGGCCCGGGGTAAAGGAGACCGATTGAACATGAACATCGACGAAGATCGCCTGAATGTCACGATACGCAAGTTCCTCAAAATAGTCGGCATCACCTCGCAACGCGAAATCGAAAAGGCCGTGCGTGATGCCGCCGAGTCGGGTTCGCTGCCGGACTCGGCCAAGCTGAAGGCCACGATGACGCTGTCGATCCCGGCGCTCGGGCTCGAACACGTGATCGACCACGAGATCGACACCGGTAACTAAGAGCGCTTCTGCAAACCCGGGCCAGCCCTGTAGGAGCGGGCCTCGGCCGGCGAAACCTCCTCAATCGGTGCCGGTCCAGATCAGGTTGCCCAGCTCCTCGAGGTCGTAGCCGCCGAGCATGCTCGCCTGCCGCCGGCAGTCATTGCCGCGCAGGTAATCCAGCAGGCGCTGGAACAGGCGCCGGAAAAAGATGCGCCGGTGCAGCGCGAGATCGAAGGCCTCCCAGCCGATGGCCACGAAGTCGAGGCCGAACTCGGTGGCGACCGCGCGCACGCCCGGCCCCACATCGGCCTGGCCCATCGCGATCAGCGACGCCGCCTCGCGTTCGGTGCTGGCGCGACCGGTGATGCGCCGGTCGGCGGGATCCAGCTCGTGGCGTGAAATCAGCTCGCGCAGGAAGCGCTGCGAGCCCGCGCCCTCCTGGCGTTCGACCCAGCGCACACCGCGCTGGAACAGCCCTTCGACCCCGACCTCGGCCGACCACAGGCCGGGGGACACCAGCAAGCCCTGCTCGCGCCGATACAGGCGCACCAGCGCCCAGTCGCCGGCCTGCATGTACTGGCGGATCAGCGCGGGATGCCGCTGGTAGCTCTCGTCCGCCGGGCCCCAGTGGATTGCGCAAACGTCGGCCCGGCGCTGCGCGAGCAGCGTCAGCCCGAGCTGGCTGCCGGTGGACGCGTAACTGATCAGTGCCTTCGACTGCAACGAAGCGGCGACCTGGGTGATGGCGCGAAATAACAGCGGATCGTCGCTGCCGGCCACGACGATGCGGTCGGTCAGCAGGCCGCCGTGGCTCGATTCCAGCAACCACTGGTCGACGAGGTCCCGCGGAAACAGCCATTTGCCGGTGAGCTTCGACGCCGGGATCTTGCCCTCGCGCACCAGCGAATAGATTTTTTTCTCGTTCACCTGCAGGTAGGCGGCCGCCTGCTTGACGGTCATGAAACGCGGCGGCTCCGCGCCGTTCGGCTCGGCGGCGGGCGCCGCCGCCGGGGTATCGCGCGCGCTTTTCCCGGTGTTGTCGGAGGTCGATTTCATACGCGGTCTTGTCATTGCGCTAATATTGGCTGATATGAGCCAGCCGGATCGCCACACTGTAGCCGTAATCATGGAGCGCACCCAAATCAAGCGCGGACTGTGGTCCGTGCCGAGCTGGCGCGCGGTATCCGTCGTCACGGGTGAACACATCGCCGGCGGCGGCCGCAGGCCTATCTACCAGCGCGACGATGCGGCGCAATATCTCTGGAGCGGCCTGCCCCTGCTTCTGTATCGCGACCTCGCGGAGGAATACTGGTACAACCTGACGGGCGACAACCCGTCCCTGTTCGTGATTTGTCACGAGACCCCGGACGGGGAGCTCTCGCCATTTCGGGTGACGGCGGACGCCGATTCGGCCACCGTCTGCCTCGAAAGCGATGACCAGGTTTTCGCCGTGCCCATTCCGCCGGAGCTATACCCGCACATCGAGAAATTCGTCGTGACGCACTTCGTGCCGCAGGAGCGCAAGAAGCGCAAACGCAAGAACTGGTCGGAGAACCCGAACGGATGAGCGGCAACCCGCACAACGATCAGGAAGGGTTCCTCGCGCGCTGGTCGCGCCGCAAGGCGCTGGCACGGCGGGGCGAGGTGCCGTCGGAGGAGCCGGCCGGGGACCCGGACGAGGACACGTCGGATGCCGCCGCCGATCCGCGCCTCGAGGCGCAGGGGAACTCCGGGCAGGACACACCCGAACCCGGTGCTGCGGAAGCGCGCACGCCGGCGGAAGCCGCAGCCGAGTTGCCGCCCCTGGAGTCACTGGGCGAGGACTCCGACTACAGCGCATTCCTGGGTGACGGCGTGCCTGCCGACCTGAAGCAGAAGGCGCTGCGCAAGCTGTTCCACAGCCCGAAGTTCAACGTCCGCGACGGTCTCGACGACTACGACTGGGATTTCAGCAATCCCGAGCCGCTCGGCAATATCATCACCGCCGAGATGCGCTACCGCGTGGAGCGCGAGCTCGAGCGGCTGGCGGGCCTCGACGAGGACGAGGAAAACGCGGAAGATGCGCCAGCCGTCGCCGCCGTCGAAAGCGACGAACGCGACACGCTGGACGAGCAGCTTGACCCCGAGGCGGACGATGAACGATCTGAACCTTCCTGAAACCACGGCGAACGGCCAGGCACGGACCGAGGCCCTCGACCTGCGGCATCGGCCGGAGGTGACGCCAACGTCCCTGGTCAGCTTTCTGTCGCAAGGCCGGGTGCTCGTCATCGGCGACGAGGCGCAGGCACTCGCCGTCGCGGGCCGGCTGGGCGACGGCCTGGTTGCAACGCTGTTCTGTCCCGCCGACGCGCGGCCGGCTACCGCCGTCGTCGATGGCCTGACGGTCGTCCGCGGCGGCAAGCCTCAGCTGTCCGGCAGTCTCGGCAGTTACCGCCTGCGCCTCGCCGCAGCGGACGACGACCAGGAGGCGCCGGCCGTCGCACTGCTCACCCAGGCGCGCTTCGACCTGGTGCTCGACCTCGAGGAATCGCCGCTGCTGATGCAGGAGGTGCCGCCCCCCGGCTACTACGCCCCGCGTGGGGACGCCGCAGCGCTGGACCGCGCCATCGAGGAACTGCCCGAGATGTGCGGCGAATTCGAAAAGCCAAAGTACTTCAACCTCGACCCCGAGATCTGCGCACATGGCCGCCGGGGTATCCGCGGCTGCACCCGTTGCCTGGACGTCTGCCCCGCGTGGGCGATCACCTCCGCCGGCGAACACGTGTCGGTAAACCCGAATCTGTGCCAGGGTTTCGGCAGCTGCGCATCGGTCTGCCCGACCGGTGCGATCACCTACGCCTACCCCAGCACGGGTGACCTGCTCGGCTACGTGCGCACGATGCTCGTCACGTTCCGCGACGCCGGCGGCACGGATCCGTTGCTGGTGTTCTACGACAACGCGTCGGCAGGCGCGCTCGGGGCCGAACTCGGTGCCGCGCTGCCCGAGAATGCGTTGCCCGTCGAACTCGAGGAGGTCGGGTCGATCGGCATGGATGCGTGGCTGACCTGCCTCGCGTACGGCGCGCGCCGCGTACTGATACTGACCGGCCGCGCGACGCCCGCAAGCATCCATGACGCGCTTGCGCGCCAGATCGGCTACACGGCGCCGATTCTCGCGGGCATGGGCTACCCGGGCACGGCCGTCGAGGTGCTCGCGTCGGACGACGTCGAGGCGGTGACGGCGGCTGCGAGCGCCGC
>JBFJQO010000028.1:0-13635 GCA_041616535.1 Woeseiaceae bacterium
CGAGTTCCGCGAGGAGTCGTTCGTCGACGATCGCGATCCGCGGCTCGACGGCACGATCAACTACGTCGACAACAGCGGCAATACGTTTCCGTTCATCTCGGACGTGATGAACTCGAGCCCGAGTTCGGACAGCAGCGGCAGTCGCGACGTGACCTCGCTGTTCACCGAGCTGCAGATTCCGCTGTTCGAAACGGTCGACGTGCAGGCCGCACTGCGTTACGAGGACTTCTCGGACGTCGGTGACACGACCGTCGGGCGTCTTGCCGTCGGCTGGCGGCCGATCGAGCAGGTCCTGCTGCGCGGCTCGTGGTCCGAGTCGTACCGCGTGCCGAACCTGGTCACCGTCAACGAGGGTGACGTCGCACGTTCCAATACGCGCGACGATTTCGTCTGTTTCTTTGCCGACCCGGACGAGGACACGCTCGATTGCCGCTACAGCATGCAGCGGCTCGCCGGCGGCAGCCAGACCCTCGTGCCCGAAGAGTCGACGAACACCTCGATCGGCATCGTCGTCGACCCGATCGAAAACCTGACCGTCACGCTGGACTTCTGGGAGATCGAAAAAGAGAAGACCATCGGTCTTTTCGGCGAGGAAAATCACACGGCGCTGGACCTGCTGTTCCTGCTGCAGGCGGGCACGTCCAACTGCGCGTCGGTGTCACGCAATCCGGCCGTCAACCGCGAGGATCCCTCGACGCTGAGCCCGGCCGAGCAGCAGGTGTACGTCGACGCGGGCATCTGCCCGGTCGGCGCCGTGCAGCAGGTAGATGACCTGTATGCCAACCTCGATACGCGCACGATCCGCGGTTACGACGTCGGCATCTACTACAATTTCGACACGCCGATCGGCAATTTCGACATTCGCTACGTCGGCGCCTTCCTCGACAAGTACGAGCAGAGTGCGGGCGGCGATGCGGCCCTCCTCGTCCAGGCCAAGGAGGACGGCAGCCTGCCTGCCGACATTCCGGTCGTCGGTTTCGCGGACCTCGTGCGGCAGGACGGAAACGCCGACGAGAAACAGACGATACGGATCGGGTGGCGCAAAGGGCCGTACGGAGCGTCGCTCACTGGTCTGCGCCTCGGTGACTTCGTACAGACCTCGCTCACGATCGACGATGGGTCTCCGGAAGGCATCCAATACGTCATACCGTCGATGACGACGTGGAACGCTTCGTTCGATTACGAGTTCGATGCGTTCGACGTGGACAGCCGTGTCCGGTTCGGCATCAACAACGTCACGGACGAACGCGCGCCGCTCGCCGACAGAAGCTTCGGATACTTCGCGGACATGCACCGCGATCTCGGCATCAACTATTACGTCGATCTCCGGATGGAGTTTTGATCGTCCCGGGATACGGGAAAGCCGGTAAAAAAGGGGGCGTCGCGCCCCCTTTTTCCGATTCGGAGATAGCGGGAGGCCGACACGACCTGTGAGCAAGCTGCGACGAGTTTCCTACTTACTAATGCTGATTGCGGCGAGTGCCTGTGCGGCGACGGCGCCCGCGGCGGATACCGGCGCACGCAACGTGCTGTTCGTCGGCAACAGCTTCACCTACTACAACAACAGCCTGCACAATCACTACCGGGCGTTGCTGCGCAGCGCGCTACCGGAGGTTGCCGCGGCAGGGCGCGCGCGCATCATGACGATATCCGGCGGACAACTGCCCGAACACCGTGCGGGCCTGCCTGCCATGCTCGCTTCGGAGAACTGGGATGTCGTCGTGCTGCAGGGGCACAGCCGCGGACCGATCGAGCCCGAAACAGCGGCCGCGTTCCGGCAGGCGGCACGCGATTACGCAGGGCTTATCCGCGCGCGCGGCGCCGAGCCGGTATTTTTCATGACCTGGGCGTATACGGACAAACCGGAAATGACGGCGCTGCTCGATGCGGCGTATACCGGTATCGGGGAGGAACTCGGGGCACGCGTGGTGCCCGTCGGGCTGGCGTTTGCGCGGGCGACGGCCGAGCGGCCGGATATCGCGCTCCGCACCGCCGACGCGCGGCACCCGAGCCTGGCCGGGTCGTACCTCGCTGCGTGCACGTTTTTCGCAGCGCTGCAGGGCCGCTCGCCGCAGGGCATCGAATACACGGCGGGGCTCGACCTGGAGGTCGCCGCTTACCTGCAGCAACTGGCCTGGCAGACCGTCGACGACTACTCGAAGCACCGTGCCGACCGGGGCTAGGCGAACGTATCGACGAAAGTTCCCGACAGCCCCAGCGCATGGTTGACGTTGTCGAGCGCCTGGCGGGTTGCGCGCAGTAAGTCGGGTATCAGCCCCGCGGCACCCTCGCGGTCCGTCAACAAGTCGCGCACCGCGTCGCCGCGAAGCTGCAGATTTTGCGTCAACGCATGGCGGTCGATGCTCGCGAAGTCGCCGCGCAGCCGGGCCGACGACGAACCGTCGAATTTCAGGCCGAACAGATTGCCGGACAATTCGCCGCCGTAAGTCGCCCGTAGCGCGGACTCGAGCGGCGAGCGAAAGCGGCCCGCATTCGCGTCGCGGCCGAGAAACGACGAGTCGCGAAACAGGAAACCGAGCTCGGCAAATGCGGCGGCGGCGGCATCGGCGATGTCGTAGGATCGGCGGCGGGACACGCCGCGAGAAACGGCTTCGGGATCGACGCGACCCTCGACCATGTTGAGCGCGGGGAAGAAACCCGTGCCGTTGCTGTCGATGACGAGCGTGCTGGCCGCATCGCGCGACTCGATGAGGACTTGCTGCGTACCGGGATCGAATGAGGCGTTCACATCGGCGGGCGATGCATTGATCCTGTCGATGATCGCGTCGAGGCTGTCCGCGGCCGTGTCGATCGCAATCTGTTGTCCATTGATGACGATACTGCCGGACTGCACCGATGCGAACGCAGCCACGCCGTCGAGCGCCTTTTCATTCTCCGGATCGATGCCGGGCGTGACGGTCGCGCCCGAGAGCTTCGCCGCCGCGAGAAAATTCGACGTGTCGCCCTGCAAGTCGATCGTCGCAGCGGAGCCGAGCGTGTTCTGCAGGAAATCCAGATGCTCCGTGCCGGCATTGAAGACGGCCGCGACCCCGGCGTTCGATGCGTTGATCCGCGCGACGACGTCGTTGATCGAATCCGACGTTGCGACACTGATCAGCTCCCCATTGAGAAGAAACGCGCCGTCGACCACGGGCGCGATGCCGAACTGCAGGTTTGGGTTGTCGTTGCGGATTCCGCCGAGCGGCTTGTTCGGATCGACGGCCGCGCCCACGCCGTCGTAGACCTGGATCGTCGCCGTATCGTTATTGACCAGATCGCCGGGACCCAGGGTCAGGTACAGGCCGTTACGCAAATCGTACTGGCGATCCTCGGCATGATTGCTTCGGATATTGATGTTGCGAATGCGATTGCCCTGCGGGTCCTCTACCCGGATCACCACGTTGTCGACGCCGTGCGTACCGGCACGCGTGACCTCGAAGTGCAGTGTCCCCGTACCGTGATCACCTGCGTACTCGCCGCCGATCGTGATTGCCGCGCTCGAACCGCCGCCCCACTCGGGTCCGAACGGTGAAAACGACATCGGCGACGCATTGATTTCCTCTATGGATCTCAGGCTGGCTGCGGTGTGAGTGAGGTCGAGCCCGAGGCCCGTGGACGAGCGCGCGTCCGGCAGGTCGAGCTTGAAGCGTGTCCTGATGTCGGCGAGTTCGGCCAGGTCCTCGAGCTGCCGGTAGAGGTTCAGCAAATGGCTGCGGGCGCGACGAAAGTCGATGGCCGAGCCGTCGTCGACGGGCAGGAAGGGCTTTAGTCCGTTAGCCGAAGCGGACGCCGGCCGGACTTGCGTTGCGCCGCCGAGGTTATCGAGGTTCTGTATTACCGGCATCGCCTTCCCTGTGTGATGCGCACGAACGGTAACGAGGTATCGGCCGATGCGGGCCGGGCTTTAGACGAAAGCCCCGGTTTCGTTCGCGCGCTGAACACGAGGAATGTCCGCATTTCTCCCCGATGCCTGTCGGATTCTCTTCGCGTCATAAATCGGGGACATTCTTCATTTCGGCGATAACCAGGAATGTCCCCATTACGGGTCCGTGAAATCGCCCGATTTGTAGCGGCTCGCCGCGCACGCATGGTCCTCGTCGAGCACGAACACCACGTCGGCCGATTCCGCGAGCCTATCGAGATTCGATCGCGTTACGCGCTCGTCCAGCTCGATGAAGCGCGCGATCTCGTCGGCGTCCATTACTCCCGGGGTGCCGGGTGACGCTCTATCGGCGAGCTTCGTTTCTTGTTCGAGGCGCCAGCGGTAGACCGAATCGAAGCTCGGCGCCTTCAGGAACACGAGCGCTTCGAGTTTCGAGAATACGGGCGGATATACCGTGCGCAGTCGCTCGTTGACGTATCTGCGCCAGACGCCTGAGGGATCCTCGTCGCGCTCGAGCCCGTTCGAGGGTTCTGCGAGCTCCGCGTCGGGCTGGGCGACGGCGCCTACGCACCAGCCTTCGAGAATGACGAGGTCGACGGGGCCAACGACCTCGGGCCATGCCGACGGCTCGGCCCGGTCGTCGCGCGCCTTGTCGAAGCGCGGCAGCCGCAGTCGCTGTCCGGCGGGCAGGTCGTCCAGCGCGCCGAGACAGTCGAGCAGCATCGTCGTATCGTGCGTGCCGGGCGGTCCGCGAGTCACGAGCAGCGGGTGCACGGTCCGCGCCAGTTCGGCCCGCTGGGCTTTCGTAAAATAAAAGTCGTCGAGAGACAGCACCGCGACGTGCCAGCCGTGTTGGTACTCGAGCTCGAGCGCGAGAAAATCGGCGAGCGTCGATTTGCCGGTACCCTGCGCGCCGCTGATGCCGATGAGGTACGGTCGTTTGTCCGTCGCCCGCGCGAACAGCCAGTCGGCCAATGCGCGATAATGATTGTCGACGATACGGCGAAACGATTCGGGAAGGCGATGCTTCGCGAGAAACCGGTCGAGTTCTTGTGGCGGAAGCGACATCCTGAATGCGCCGATGTTCGATTCGGGTGCGCTATTCTGCCACGGAACGGAGCGCTATCCCGCGTACGAGCGGTGCGGCGATGACGGGCAGGAAGCTCATGCCGACGATGAGCAGCCAGCCGTCCCGGCCGGGGTCGCCGAGCGACAGGACGTCGCGCAGTACGGGCATATAGACGGCGCACAGCAAGAGACCTGTGCAGACAACGATCGCCGCCCACACCCAGGCGTTGCGCGTGATGTCATTGTCGAACATGTGCCTGATTTCGTCGCGCATGTTGAAGACATGCCAGACCTGCGCAAGCGTCAGCGTGCAAAACGACACCGTCAGTGCGGAAGCGTAGTCCATTTGCAAGTAATTTTGCGCAATCGCCATCGCCCCGAGCACGGACAAGGCGATGACGATGCCGTGCATGACGATGCGGATCCAGTGCGACCATGTGAGCAACGGTTCGTCGAACGGCCGCGGTCGCTCCCGCATCAGTTGGCGTGAGCCTTCGCCGACGCCCAGGGCGAGCGCCGGAAAAACGTCCGTGACGAGATTCAAAAACAGGATCTGTAACGGCAGTAGTGGCAGCGGTGCACCGGCGATCGTCGCAAGAAAGACGATCAGCACCTCGCTGATGTTGCACGACAAGAGATAAACGACGAACTTGCGGAGGTTTGCATAGATCGTGCGGCCCTGGGCGACGGCATCGACAATGGTCCCGAAGTCGTCGTCCTGCAGCACCATGGCCGCTGCTTCCTTCGCGACGGCCGTACCGCGAATTCCCATCGCGATGCCGATGTCGGCTTTCTTCAGTGCCGGCGCATCGTTCACGCCGTCTCCCGTCATGGCGACGACCCGCTTGTTTCGTTGGTATGCGTCGATGAGCGCGAGCTTCTGCTCGGGGGAGACGCGCGAAAAGACGCGGATGCCGGCGAGGCGCGGTGCCGACGAGGCCGGCGCAAAGACGTCGTCCGCCTCGGTCCCATTGAGGAATTGCTCGGGACCCGCGGCCGGGTCGACGATCTCGACCTCCTTCGCGATATTGCGCGCGGTTGCCGCGTGATCGCCCGTAACCATGACGACCGAGATGCCGGCCTCGTGACACCTTCGTATCGCGTCCCTGACGCCGCTGCGCGCCGGGTCTTCGAGTCCGACGACGCCGAGCAGCGTGAGCCCGGCGTATGCGTCTTCATCGGTGTCTTGCTGCGTCTTGGTCGCGACCGCCAGCGTGCGCAAGCCGCTCTCGCCGAGTTCATCGACGCGCCCGAGCCATGCGTCGCGGCCCGCATCCGGGAGCGGCGTCTCGCCATCGAGCGTCGCGACGCTGTTGCAGAGCGGCAGGACCGCCTCGGGCGCGCCCTTGACGGCGACCAGCACGGCGCCGTCCTGGCGATGCAGGGTCGCCATGCGCTTCGTGTCCGGATCGAACGCGAGTTCCCGGAGTTCCGGCTGGCGCTCGAGCAGGGGCGGCCGCTCGATATTGTAATGTCCAGCCGCAATCAGCAGCGCAACCTCGGTCGGGTCGCCCACTGCCTGTAGCTCGCGATCCGGGCTACGGTCGATCGATGCGTTGCTGCACAGCGTCGACGCCGTCAATAAGCGCTCGAGCACGGCGGAGTGATCGCGAGCCGTTGTAGCGCCTTCGTCGTCGCCACGCGGGGTCTGCGCCGAGCCCGACTCCGATATCTCGATATCGGCGCCGCTGAGGAGGACAGTCGTGACCGTCATGCGGTTTTCCGTCAGCGTTCCGGTCTTGTCCGTAAGGATCACGCTCGTCGCCCCGAGGGTTTCGACGGCCGACAGGCGTGCGATGAGTGCGTTTCGTTGCGCCATGCGCCACATCCCGCGCGCCAGCGCAACCGTGGCGACGATCGGCAGGCCTTCGGGAATGGCGGCGACCGCGAGCGCGATCGCAACCTCGATGGCGAGAAACGTCTCGCGTCCGACCGCAATTCCGGTCAGTGCGATCAGGGCTGCAAGTGCGAGTACGGCCCAGACCAGGCGCCGGGCCAGAGCGTTCAGGCGTTTCTCGAGCGGCGTCTGCTGCGGCCGGGCCCCGGCAACGAGCTCGGAGATCCGGCCGAGTTCGGTGCGCAATCCGGTCTCCGTTACGACGCCGCGGCACGACCCCCGCGTCACGGTCGTGCCCTTGAACAGCATGTTGCTCTGCTCGATGGGCGGCGTGCCGGGCGGAACGATATCCGCCGATTTGCGCACGGGCATCGACTCGCCCGTCAGCGCCGATTCGTCGGTCGTAAGCTTCGCCGCGTCGATGAGGCGCAGGTCGGCGGTGACGATGTCGCCTGCCTCGTGAAGGACGATGTCGCCCGGAACCAGCTCCTCGGCCGGGATTCTCCGCACGACGCCGTCCCGCAGGACGGCGGTCTCGACCCGTCCCATGCGGCTCAGCGCCTCCATGGATCGCGTCGCGCGCCACTCGGTGACGAAACCGATGGCGGTATTGATCGCGATCACGGTGAAGATTGCCAGGCCTTCGACGAGGTCCTCGAAGACGATTGCCAGCGCGCCCGCCGCAACGAGAAGAACCACGACGACGCTGCGCAACTGGTCGACGAGAATGGCGAACGCGTGGCGGCGGGTGACGCCGGACAACAGGTTGCCGCCCACGCGTGCGCGGCGTTCGAGCGCGTCCGCCGTATCGAGGCCGGAGGCAGGTTCGACGCCGAGCTCCCCGAGCACCTCCCCGACGTGCCGACTCGACGCCGTGAGCTCGCGATTTGCCGAGGCAGACGGCGAAGCGGGATCCATGGTCAGGCTATATCGATTATCTGTCCGTGGCGGGCGATCGACGCGGGTGCATTCAACGTCGACCGGAGCTTTGCGGCGAGCGGCGCCTGCGCGCGCTCTTCGCCGTGAACGAGGTAGACCGGCGGACGGCCCTCGAAGTGGCCGTACCAGTCGAGCAGGCCGGCCTGGTCGGCATGAGCCGAGAGGCCGCCGATCGTATGGATGTGTGCCCGAACCGGGTAGTCCTCGCCCCAGAGACGAATCTCGTCGGCGCCGTCGACGAGGCGCCGCCCGAGGGTGCCCACGGCCTGGTAACCGACGATGAGGACGTGGCATTCTTCGCGCCAGACGTTGTTCTTGAGGTGGTGGTGAATGCGCCCTCCGCTGCACATGCCACTGCCCGCGATGACGATGGCGCCCGACTTGACCTGGTTGATTTCCATGGACTCCTCGGTCGTCTTCGTCGCCCGTATCCGGGGCAGGTTCGGCAGCGTCGCGCCCTGCGCGAACAGGTTCGCACCGTAAAGGTGCTGATACCGCGCATAGGTTGCGGTCGCCTCGATGCCCATCGGGCTGTCGAGAAATACCTGCCAGTGATCCAGCCCCCACCGGCGTTCGTTTTCTTTCATTAAATAAAGCAGATCCTGGGTGCGGCCTACCGTGAACGCGGGAATCAGGATGTTTCCCCGTGCCGCGCGCGCCGCATCGAATACTTCCGTCAGTTCCTCGATCGTCTCGCTGAACGGTCGATGCAGCCGATCGCCGTAGGTGCTTTCCATGAGGACGACGTCCGCATGCTCGAGGATTGCGGGCGGGTCCATCACGGGCGCATCGCGATAGCCGAGGTCGCCGCTGAACACGAGTGTGCGCCCGTTACCCTCCTCGGTGCAGGTCAGTTCAACGATCGATGAGCCGAGAATATGGCCCGCGTCGTGCAGCACGAGCGAGAGCCCCGGGAGGATTTCGACGCGCTCGTCGTAGGCGATACCCTCGAACAGGCTTAAAGCCTGCTCCGCCTCCACCCGCGTGTACAGCGGCTCCGCCGGCGGCAGGTCTTTCTGTTCACGCTTCCTGTTTTCCCACTCGGCGTCCTTCTCGTTGAGGTACCCCGAATCGGGCAACATGATCGTGCTCAGCGCAAGGCTCGCGCGCTGGGTGTAGACGGGGCCGCGGTAGCCGCGCTTGTAAAGCAGCGGTACTCGCCCGGAATGGTCGATGTGCGCGTGACTCAGGACCACCGCGTCGATCTCGTCCACGGGCACGGGGAACGGATCGCGGTTCCGCTCCTCGCTGGCGCGCCCGCCCTGGATCAGGCCGCACTCGAGAAGCACCGTGTGGTCTGCGGTGCGCAGCACATACAGCGAGCCCGTCACCTGTTCGGCCGCGCCGAAAATCTCAAGCCTGAAAATCACCGCTCCCCGCCGATCGGATGTATGCTCATTGTACTCGAGTCTCCGTGCGCCGCGGCAGCGGATCAATACGTACAGGTACCCGTTGCACCGGCGGCCGCTGGAAGCTCATAGTAGTGGTTGGCAAACCCACAAGGGACATCAGGATGGCAACGACCGCTTCGCACGCCAAGAAAACTTACTGGATCGTCGTCGCCGACGAAGCGCGGGCGATCGTTTATACGCGCGACACACGCCGCGCTCCACTCACAGAGTCGTTCTCGCTGGAGAACGATGCGGGCCGCAGGAAACCCGGTGACCTCGAAACGGACCGCGGCGGCCGCAGCTTCGACAGCTTTGGCGCCGGCCGGCATTCGATGGCCAAGGAAAAGTCCGGTCTGAAGAAAAGTGCGACCGAAGCCTTTGCAAAAGACATCGCCGAACGCATCGGCAAAGCGATTCACAACGGCCGTTGTCGAGGCTACGCATTGGTCGCAGCGCCCCGGTTTCTCGGTATGCTGCGCGCCGCGTTGGCGTCGTCCTGCAACGTCGAACCGTTCACGACGATCGACAAGGAGGTCGTCGGCAAGGACACGGCTTTTCTCGAGAAACTGATCGACCAGCATTGATCGAACGAACTGCAGCGCCCGCAAGTGCAGCGCTGCGGCTTGCAATCGCGCCGCCAGGGCGCGAAAAGACGGCGGCTTTATGTCAAATCCCGGGACCTCCGCGCCGGCATCTCTGTTCTAATGGCTTATGTCTCTAATGGCTTATGTCGCAACCCGACCGATTGCATCGAGCAGTAACGAACGGCAAATAAAGCGGCAATAAAAAACAAAGACAAGAAAAACAGAGGTTCGAAAAGCCTCGACGTCGGAACGGGAAACGACCCGCTGAAGCACTCGGTTATGACCGGTGTGCCGAGGTGCAAACGACGCAAAGAACAATAAATAAAAAACCGGATTGCGCCCATGTTGTATTCAAACGTGTGTCGGGATAACGTCCCGACGCGACGGCACGTGCGACAGGCATTCAACCTGTCGATGCTACTGCTGGGTCTCGTGCTTGCCGGCGTCGCGGCCGCGGGCCCGGACGATCCCGGGGACGGCGGGCAGTGGGGCGCGGTCATTTCCTGGCCGCACATCGCCGTGTCGGCCGCGAACCTGCCGGACGGCAGGATACTGACGTGGTCCGGCTCGGAGCGCGAGACCTGGCCGACGACCGAGCAGACCTACAGCGCAACCTGGGATCCGGCCACTGGCGACTTCGACGAGGTCTTCCACCCCACGCACAACATGTTTTGCGCGCACCTTGCGATGCTCGAAGACGGGCGCGTGTTCGTCACGGGCGGTCGCAATGCGACCGGCAGTCCGTGGACGAGTATTTTCGACTATCAGAATAATCAATGGGTGCAGATCGAGAACATGGCATCGGGCGGTCGCTGGTACCCGACGACGCTCGCGCTCGCCGACGGCGACATCTTCACGGCGATGGGTTCCGCGACGCTGCCGCAGCACCCGGAACGCTGGGACCCCGACACGGGCTGGCAGATCAAGAACGGCATCGATTTCGACGACATGGTGCTGGACGACTATTTCGATTCCGGTTCCCACAGCGAGAGTCACTGGTGGCCGCTGCTGCACGTCGCGCCCAACGGGCAGATCTTCCACTCCGGCCCGACGCCGAAAATGCATTACATCGATCCGGACGGCAACGGCAGCTACGTGGAGGCCGGTCCCGGCTTCAGCAACTGGTACCACAAGCACGGCACGACGATCATGTATGCCGAGGGCAGGCTGCTGACATCCGGCGGCTGGCAGTCGGGCACCAACGCGCAGAGCACCGACAAGGCCTTCACGATCGATCTCAACGGTCCCTCGCCGGTCGTGCAGCTGACCGCTTCGATGAAGTATGCGCGCAAATTTCACAACGGCGTCATGCTGCCGACGGGCGAGGTGCTCGTCATCGGCGGCAACACCTCGGGACAGAAGTTCTCCGACAACGGCTCGATCTTAAGGGTCGAGACCTGGAACCCGGACACGGGCACCTGGCGCGAGGGCGCGGCCATGTCGGTGCCGAGGAACTACCATTCCATCGCGCTGCTGATGACCGACGGCCGCGTGCTCGCCGCAGGCAGCGGGTACTGCACGGGTTCGGTTTTCTGCGGCGGCGCCAGTCACAAGGACGGTCAGGTGTACTCGCCGGCCTACCTGTTCGACGCCAATGGCTCGCCCGCCGCACGCCCGAACATCTCGGCCGCGCCCGGCAGGATCTCGAGCGGTGAAATCTTCGGCGTCGAGGCGACGCCCGGGTTGGACCGTTTCTCGCTGATCAAGATGGGCTCGACCACGCACGGCGTCAACACCGACGTGCGCTTCGTGAACGTGCCGTTTTCGGAAACGGCGCCCGGCTCGTACCAGCTCACGGCGAACGGCAACCAGAACGTGCTGACGCCGGGCTACTGGATGCTGTTCGCCGTCGACGCGGCCGGCGTGCCGTCGGTCGCGCACGTCGTGCAGGCGAATACGACGGGCGAACCGTGGATTGCGCCGATTCAGGATCAGGCGACGCTGGTGGACACGAGCGTCAGCTTGCAAATCGTCGCGAACGATGCCGACAATGACCCGATCTCCTACAGTGCGTCGGGACTGCCGCCGGGGTTGAACGTCGATGCCGCGAGCGGTCTCATATCGGGCAGCCCGGCGGCCGCCGGAACGTACTCCGTGACGGTGACCGTCGACGACAACGACGAAGGTACCGCGAGCGCGAGTTTCACATGGCTCGTATTCGCAGAAGGCCAGGGCAGCATCGTTCGCGACTACTGGACGGGCATCCCGGGTACGAGCGTTTCAAGCCTTACGTCGAATCCGAGCTATCCGTCGAATCCCAGCGGCAGTGACGTACTCACGTCTTTCGAGGCGCCGCAAGACTGGAACGACAACTACGGCACGCGCGTACACGGTTACCTGGTTCCGGATACTTCGGGCAACCATACGTTCTGGATCGCGAGCGACGACAACGGCGAGCTCTGGCTCAGCACGGACGCCGATCCCGCCAACCGGGTACTCATCGCGACGGTGCCGGCGTGGACGGCGTCACGGGAATGGTTCAAGTACTCGCAGCAGCAGTCCGTGCCGATCAGCTTGCAGGCCGGAGAAAATTACTACATCGAGGCGCTGCAGAAAGAAGGCGGCGGCGGCGACAACCTCGCGGTCGCCTGGCAGCGGCCCGGCGATCCGGGCCCGCAGGTCGTTCCGGGCGTCAACCTGTCACCGAATCCCGTGGAGATCGTGGATCCGCCCACATCGGCCGCTGTCGAGACGGGCGTGCTTACGGGCATCGGCAGCGACTGGACGACAGTCACGCTCGATCATACGTACGCCGACATGGTCGTCATCGCGACCGCGCAGTACGACGTCAACAGCCTGCCCGCCGTCACCCGCATCCGTAACGCGAACGGCAACCAGTTCGACGTGCGCGTACAGAATCCGGGCGACACACCGCTCGACGACTACGTCGTGCATTACCTCGCGATCGAGGCGGGCCTGTACGCGAACGGCAGCGAGGCGATCGAGGCCGGCAAGTTCCTGTCGACGGTTACGGACGAGAACAACTCGTGGGTCGGCGAGCCGCGCAGCTATCAGCTGTCGTACACGAACCCCGTCGTCATTGGCCAGGTCATGTCGCACAACGATGCCGGCTGGAGCGTGTTCTGGGCGTCGGGCGACCTGCGCACCAACCCGCCGTCGGCGAGCGCACTGTCGGTTGGCAAGCACGTCGCGGAAGATACCGACACGACCCGCGCGGACGAGACGATCGGCTATCTCGTCATCGAGGCGGGCAGCGGCGTGCTCGGCGACTTCCCGTATGCGGCGGGCGTCGGCGCCGATGTCGTACAGGGCCCCGTCGATGCGGCGCCGTACGTCTACCCGCTCTCGACACCCGCGAATGTCGCCGTGGTGTCGAGCGCGGCGATGGATGGTTCCAACGGCGGCTGGCCGATACTCTACGGCAGCGGCGCCGTGAGCGACACGGCGCTCGGGCTTGCGATCGACGAGGACCAGATCGCCGATTCTGAACGGCACCGGACGACGGATCAGGTGGCCTGGCTCGTCCTCGAGGGTGATGTGCAGATCCCGGTCGAGGTCGACGCGGTTGCAACCACGCCGCAGGTGTCGGGCAGTTCGGTGACGCTCGCGGTCGACCCCAACGTCGATCATCTTCTCTATAGCTGGAGCTTCGGCGACGGCACGCCGCCGACGCCGTTCGCAAACGAGCCGAGCACCGAGCACACGTTCGCGGCGCCCGGGCGCTACGTCATCGCCGTGACGGTCTTGAACCCGGATACCAGTGAAGAATTCACGCTGACCTTCGTGCAACTGGTCTACGCGCCGCTGACGGCCAACCGGCCCGGCGTCTCGAGCCCGATCGTCGCGCACGATGCGCTCTCGCAGGTGTGGAAAGTCAACCCGGACAACGACACGGTCAGCGTCATCGACATGACGGCCAACACTGTCGTCGCGGAGATCGCGGTGGGCGATCAGCCCGAGTCGGTCGCCGTC
>JBFJQO010000029.1:0-12965 GCA_041616535.1 Woeseiaceae bacterium
CGTACGTCGATCTGAGCGACCTCGACGCCGCGGCGGCCGCCGTCCGGGACGACACGGCGATGATCTGGCTCGAGACGCCGACCAACCCGCTCCTGAAGCTCGTCGATCTCGCGGCGATGGCCGAGCTCGGCCGCAAGCGCGGGGCGCTGGTCGTCGTCGACAACACGTTCGCGACGCCCTGCCTGCAGCGCCCGCTCGAGTTCGGTTGCGATATCGTCATGCACTCGGCGACGAAATTCATCAACGGGCACTCCGACATGGTCGGGGGTATCGTCGCCGTAAATGACGACGGACTCGCCGAGCGGCTCGCCTATCTGCAGAACTCGATCGGCGCGGTGGCCGGGCCGTTCGACAGCTTCCTCGCGCTGCGCGGCGTCAAGACGCTCGACGTGCGCATGGAGCGCCATTGCCGCAGCGCGTTGCGGATCGCCGAGTGGCTCGAAAATCACGCGCGCGTCGAACGCGTGCTTTACCCGGGCCTCGTCTCGCATCCGCAGCACGAGCTTGCGAAACGGCAGATGCCGGGCTTCGGGGGCATCGTGACGTTCTTCGTCAAGGGCGGTCTCGACGAGGCGCGCCGATTCCTCGAACGATGCGAGGTATTCTCACTGGCCGAGAGCCTCGGTGGCGTCGAGAGCCTCGTCGATCACCCGGCCATCATGACGCACGCGAGCGTGCCGGCCGACGAGCGCGCGAAGCTCGGCATCGACGACACGCTGATTCGCCTGTCGGTCGGCATCGAAGACGTGGACGACCTGACCGCCGACCTCGACCGCGCGCTGGGCTGAGCCCTCAGGAGACCGCGGCCAATGGCCGGCCGTGGCGGCCGCAATACTTTGTCAAGTACACTTGACTATAAGGGGTCATTACCTTACAGTATGTAAAATTTACTTTACTTTTAGTCAAGGAGTATATACTCATGGTGACATCAACGACGCGCGACCGCGGCGCGCAATGCCGCAGGAATACCGCGAACCTGTTGTACTGGACGGGCGCATGGGTCGTCAGCCTTGCGATCGCGGTATTCGGTCCCTTGTTCGTCTGGGAGAGCAAGGCCGTCACGCTCGGCGCGATATTGATGAATGTTGCCCTCGGTGTCGGCATGATCGCCGCGAACAAGCGGCACCTCGACGGACTCGACGAACTGCAACGCAAGATCCAGATGGACGCGATGGCGTTTGCCCTCGGCGTCGGACTCGTTGCCGGCCTCGCGTACTCGACGCTCGACGTTACCGACGTCATCCCGGTGGATGCCGAAATTTCCTATCTCGTGATCCTTATCGCGATCGCATACCTCGGCGGCGTCGTCTTCGGGCACAGGAAATACCGATGAAGAATCGGCTGAAAGTGCTGCGCGCCGAGCGCGACTGGACCCAGGCGCAGCTGGCCCAACAACTGGATGTCTCGCGCCAGACCGTCAATGCGCTTGAGAAGGGCAAGTACGACCCGAGCCTGCCGCTCGCGTTCAAGGTGGCGCGGCTCTTCGGGTTGGCGATCGAAGACGTTTTCCAGGATCGTTGACGGCAAGGCTCACGAGTTGCCGAGCGCCGCGAGCCGATCGGCCTGGTACTCGTTGGTCAGCGGGTCGATCACCTGGTCCATTCCGCCCTCGAGAATCTCGTCCAGCTTGTAAAGCGTCAGGTTGATGCGGTGGTCGGTGACGCGGCCCTGCGGATAGTTGTAGGTGCGTATGCGCTCGGAGCGATCGCCCGAGCCGACGAGCAGCTTGCGTTGCTCGGCCTGCTCGGTCTGTTGCGCCGCCACCTGCTGGTCGAGCAGGCGCGCCTGCAGCAGCGACATCGCGCGTGCGCGGTTCTTGTGCTGCGATCGTTCGTCCTGGCATTCGACGACGATGCCGGACGGCATGTGCGTGATCCGGACCGCGGAGTCGGTCTTGTTGACGTGCTGGCCGCCGGCGCCCGACGCACGGTACGTGTCGATGCGCAGGTCGGCCGTATTGATGTCGACTTCCTCGACTTCGTCCGGCTCGGGCAGCACGGCCACCGTGCAAGCGGACGTATGGATGCGCCCCTGCGATTCGGTGGCGGGTACGCGCTGCACGCGGTGCGCACCGGACTCGAACTTGAGCCTGGCGTAGATGCTGTTGCCCGTGACGCGGCTGATGATCTCCTTGTAGCCGCCGTGTTCGCCTTCGCGTGCCGACAGGATTTCGATCTGCCAGCCCATTGTCTCGGCATACTTGGAATACATGCGAAACAGGTCGCCCGCGAAAATCGCGGCCTCGTCACCGCCGGTACCGGCGCGAATTTCGAGGTACACGTTGCTCTCGTCGTAAGGATCGGGCGGGATCAGCGCCTTTTGCAGGTCCAGCAACAATCGCTCGCGGCGTTCCTCCAGTCCCTCGAGCTCTTCCTGGCCCATCTGGCGAACATCCTCGTCGTCGTCGTTCGCCATCTCCTCGGCGGCGGCAATGTCGTCGAGAATGCCCTCGTAGCGTTGGAAGGATTGCACGACCGGTTCGACGCGCGCGTACTCTTTCGACAAGTCGCGAAACTTGTTCTGGTCCGCGATAACCTCGGGGTCTGCGAGCAGGCCCGCGATTTCCTCGAAGCGATCGCGAACGGACTCCAGCTTGATGCGAATCGATTCTTTCATGCCGGCGCTCAATCTTCGTCGAGGCCGAACAACTTGCGCGCGGACTCGATCAGCTGCCGGTCGGAGGCCTCGCCGGCCTTGCGCAGCGCGACGCTCGGCTTGTGCAGCATTTTCTTCATGAGCGACGCCGTCGCAAACTCGATCGCGTCCTCGGCCGACTCGCCTCGGGCCATCCGTCGACGCGCCTGTTTGGCCACCTGCTTGCGGACCTCTTCGTTGGTTTCACGCAACGTCGAGATGATCGGGGCCACCTGTTTCGACCGCTCGATGGCGGCGTAACGGCGGATCTCGTCGTCGAGCAACTTGTGGGCTTCGACGGCCGCCGCCTCGCGATTGCCCTGTCCCTCGAGAATGACCCTGTCGAGATCGTCGATCGTGTAGAGATAAAAGTCGGGCAGGTCGCCGGCGCCGGCTTCGATATCGCGCGGCACGGCGATGTCGCAGGCGAAAATCGGTTTGCGCTTGCGCGCCTTGATCGCGGCCTCGACCTGGACCTTCGAGATGACGGGCTCCGTCGCCGCCGTCGACGTAATCAGTATGTCGGCCTCGGGCAGCGTGCCCGCAATCTCGGACAGCGGCAAGGCGAAACCGCCGAACTGCCCGGCCAGTTCCTGGGCGCGGTCGATGCTGCGATTGGCGACGAACAGACGCCCGATATCGTGGCTGACGAGATGCTTGGCGACGAGTTCGATCGTGACGCCGGCGCCCACGAGCAGGGCCGTGTGTTTCTTGAAGCCCGCAAAGAACTGCTGGGCGAGGTGCACGGCAGCCGACGCGACCGAGACGGGGCTGGCGCCGATTTCGGTGTCGGTGCGGATCTTCTTGGCGACGGCGAACGTGTGCTGGAAGAGGCGGCTCAGGTTGCCGCCGAGCGTATTGGCATCCTGGGCGAAACGAAACGCATCCTTGAGTTGCCCGAGAATCTGCGGCTCGCCCAGGACCATCGAGTCGAGGCCGCAGGCGACGCGGAAGATATGCCGTATGGCCTCTTCGTCATCGAGCGTGAAAAGCGACTCCGCGAAACCGTCACCCAGTTTACGATCGTCGTGCAGCCACTGCTTCAGCCGTTCACGTCCGCCGTCGTCGCCGATCAGGTAAAACTCGGTGCGATTACAGGTCGACAACAACAGCGCCTCGTCGACGCCATCCAGCGCAACGAGACGCTGCAGGGCCCGCGCGACCTCGTCGCCGGCATAGGCGACTTGCTCGCGTATTTCGACAGGGGCCGTGTTATGGTTCAGGCCGAGAATTTGCAGCGGCATACGGTAAGCGGCGGCGCCTGGGGCGCACTCGAGAACTCCAGAGTGCGTATCATAAGCGAACTGAATCGCGAGTTCCTTGTCTCTGTAGGAAAGGGACACGATCTATGCATGAAATTCGACGATGGCCGGCCGCGATCCTGCTGTGCGCGCTGATCGCTGCCGGTGGTCCGATCGCGGCTGCAGACGAATCGGACGACACGGATGCCGGCGCCTATATCCTGCAGGCCGAGATGGCGTTGCAGCGCAGCGACTACCTCATGGCCGCCCGCGAGTACCGCAAGGCCGCGCAAATCAGCGACGATCCCGACGTCGCCCGCAAGGCTACGCTGACCGGCATGACTTACGGTTTCGACCGCGAGGCGCTGGCCGCGGCCAAACGCTGGCTCGAGCTCGATCGCCGCAGCGACGAGGCACGCGTGTTTCTCGCACAGCTCGAGTTCCGCACCGGCGACGTTAAATCCGCCCGGCGGCATTATTCCTACCTGATCGAGAAAAGCGACGAGCCGCCGGGTGACAAACTGATCATGCTGGTGCGCTACATCTCCGACGAGGGCGATCCCGAGAAAGCGGATCAACTGATGCGCTCGCTGGCGCGGCCTTATCCGAAGTCCTCGCTCGCGCATTACGCCGTGGCCGTGATGGCGCTGCGCGCCGGCGATACCCGGCACGCGCTCGAGCGGGCCGCCAAGTCCATCGAGCTCGACCCGGAGGCGCTGAAACCCCGGCTTTTGTACGGGCGTGCGCTGCTGGCCGACGGCCAGACCGAGAAGGCCATCGAGTACACGGCCCGGATCATTGGCGACGATCCCGATCCGGACCCGGATGCGCGCATGGAACTCGCGATCATGTACATGATGGTCGAGCGTGAAGACGACGCGTTGAGCCAGGTCAACCAGGTCTTGCTCGAACAGTCGGGCCGCGTCGACGCCTTGCGACTCATGGCGATCATCAACTTTCACAACGGTAACCTCGACGCCGCCTGGGACGATTTCCACGACCTTTTGGCGAGCGGGCAATTCCGCATGGACGCGCTTTATTATCTCGGCCGCATAGCGGATTTCCGGGACGAGACCGATCGCGCGATCCGTTTCTTCAGCGAAGTCCGTGCGGGGTCGAACGCGCTGACGTCGCAGCAACGCGCGGCGGCGCTGCTGGCGCACGAGAAGGACGACCTCGACGGAGCGCTGGGGCTCCTCGATGCGTTTGCGCAGGAGTCGCCGGCCGATGCCGTGGATACGATTCGTGCGAAAGCGCAGTTACTGGCCTCGCTCGAACACTATGACGAGGCGTTGAAACTCTACGACAGGTCGATCGAGTTTCGACCCGACGACGAGCGCACGGTACTGAGCCGCGGCGAGTTGCTGCTGCGCATGGGCCGCCTCGGGGATGCGCTCGAGGCGTATGCCGATGCGGCGCGCCGCTGGCCGAAGAGCGCGATCACGCTCAACGCCTATGGCTACACGCTGGCCGATCGCACGGACCGCTACCGCGAGGCGGAGAAGCTGATTCGCAAGGCCCTGCGTTACGACCCCGAGAACCCGGCCATCATCGATAGCCTCGGCTGGGTGCTGTTCAAGCTGGGGCGGCACGAACAGGCACTGGTGGAACTGGAGCGGGCTTATGCCGGCATGCCGGACCACGAGGTTGCCGCGCATATCGTCGAGGCGCTGGTTGCGCTGGGACGCCGCGACGAGGCGCTCGAGCGGCTCGGCGCGGCCGAGGAATTAACGCCCGACAGCCCGTTGCTCGAAGACGTCCGGAAACGCCTGTTCGCCGATGCGCCCTGAGGCACGCCTGCTTCCATGGCTCGCCGCGGTTCTGCTGGTCGCCGGCTGCGCCGCGACGCGGCCGAGCGTCGACCTGCCGCCGCTCGACGACTGGGAAACGCGCCGCGCCGTGCTGGGCGGCGTCGACGACTGGGCGTTCAAGGGACGGATCGCCGTCAAGGCCGGCGAGGAAGGCTTCAACGGCAGTTTCAACTGGACGCAGCAGGGGGATGCGTTCGACGCCAGGGTCGGCGGGCCGCTCGGCATGGGCACGGTGCGCATCGAGGGTAACGGCCGGGCGGTCGTGCTGACGGACAAGGACGGTGAACGCACCGAGCTCGAGGATGCCGAGACGGAGCTTTACTGGCGCTACGGCTGGACGATCCCCGTGGCGAGCCTGCGCTACTGGGCGCTCGGCATCCCGGACCCCGCGCTGCCGGCCACGACCCGGCTCGACGATACGGGGCGCCTCACGCGGCTCGAGCAAAGCGAGTGGACCGTCGAGATATCGCGTTACAGCGAGGGTGGCGGGCAGTCGATGCCGCGGATCTTGACGGCGACCAACCCCGGCACGCGGGTCCGCATGGTCATCGATCGCTGGTCATTTTTCGGTCGTTGACACCCAGAGACCCGCCCCGCAAAATTGCGCCGCAACGTGTACTCTGGCTCCGGTGGGGCGTAGCCAAGTGGTAAGGCAACGGGTTTTGATCCCGTGATTCGCAGGTTCGAATCCTGCCGCCCCAGCCATCCACTCAATCCTTAGGAGACGTCGTGGAACTGGCAACAATGGCCGTATTTTCGGGTAACGCCCACCCGCAGCTCGCCCAGGACATCGCCCGCTACCTGTGTATTCCGCTCGCGAGAGCCCATGTCGGCCGCTTTTCGGACGGCGAAATCAACGTCGAAATCCTCGAGAACATCCGCGGCCGCGAGACCTTCATCGTGCAGCCGACGTGCCCGCCGACCGCCGAAAACCTCATGGAACTCCTGGTCATGGTGGACGCGACGCGGCGCGCCTCGGCGGCTCGCATCACGGCGGTCATTCCCTATTTCGGCTTCGCCCGCCAGGATCGCCGCCCGCGCGCCTCGCGCGTGCCGATTACGGCCAAACTCGTGGCCAAGCTCATCGGGACGGCCGGGGTGGACCGCGTGTTGACGGTCGACCTGCATGCCGACCAGATCCAGGGCTTTTTCGACATCGCGGTCGACAACGTGTACGCGTCGCCGATCCTGCTGGCCGACGTCTGGAAGCAAAAATACAAGGACATGGTCGTCGTGTCGCCCGACGTCGGCGGCGTGGTTCGCGCCAGGGCACTGGCCAAGCGCCTCGGCGACGCGGATCTCGCGATCATCGACAAGCGCCGCGCCAGGGCCAACCAGTCCGAGGTCATGAACATCATCGGCGAGGTCAAGGGCAAGAACTGCGTGATGATCGACGACATGGTCGACACGGCGGGCACGCTCTGCCATGCGGCCATGGCGCTCAAGGACCACGGCGCCGAGAGCGTCGCCGCTTACATCACGCACCCGGTGCTGTCGGGCCCGGCCGTGTCGCGTATCACGCAATCGGAGCTCGACGAGATGGTCGTCACGGACACGATCCCGCTCAACGAGGAAGCCCGCGCTTGCGGCAAGATTCGCCAGCTCTCGGTCGCCGAGATGCTGGCCGAGACGATGCGCCGCATCGCCGAAGAGGAATCGGTCTCCTCGCTGTACGTCGACTGAGGCCCGCAGCCCAAGACGGGCGCGGCTTACGGCACCCCTGCCGAGCTGTCGTTTTTCTGCAACAGCCTGTCCGCTGACATAGACACTTTTTGCCAGCACTGATATTATTCATACGCTTGAATGTCGCGTTAATACAACACGACTGTACGGAGGCGACTGCATTCAGGGCACAAGCCGCACAAAATAAAGAGACGAGGCATTCGAGACGGCGCTCAGATCGCGAGCGCATTGTTGAGGCGTCAGCCTGTGCTTTGAAGCCCAGATGAACCAGAGAAACCTTACGAATGAAACCGCTGATGTGAACCAAACCGCACCGCCATCCACCACTGCGATGCGCACATCAGGAAATTCGACCTTTTCAGCGAGCAGCATACCTTGATTGGGAGAAGCAAGAAAAATGAATACATTTGACTTTAGAAAATCCCTGATGAGCGCTGGCGTGCTTATCGGAGCTTCGGCTCTGATGTACATGCCGCAAGCGTTCGCGCAGGAGGAAGAGGAAGCCCAGGAAGCCGAGATACTCGAGGAGATCATCACCACCGGGTCGCGCATCAAGCGCGCCGGTGTCGACACGTTCTATCCAGCGATTTCGGTCGGTTCCCAGGAGCTTGACGACGGCGCGTTTACCAACATTGCGGACGCGCTCAACGAGATTCCGTCGTTCGGTAACCCGGACGCAAGCCCGTTCGGTAATCAACCATCGGGTTTTTCGGTCGGGCAGAACTTCGTCGACTTTCTCGGCCTGGGTTCGCAACGCACCCTGACGCTGGTCAACGGGCGCCGCTTCGTGTCCGGCAACACGCCGCAGATCTTCAATATAGCCGGCGGCCTGCAGGTCGACTTCAACGTCATCCCGGTCGCGCTCGTCGAGCGCATCGAGACGATCGGTGTCGGCGGCGCGCCCATCTACGGTTCCGATGCGATCGCGGGCACGATCAACGTGATCCTCAAGGACCGCTACGAGGGCGTGCAGCTCAACCTGCGAACCGGCACGACGGGCGACGACGACGGCGACTTCGACGAGTTCTCACTCGTCGCCGGCGCCAACTTTGCCGGTGACCGCGGCAACGTGACGATGTCGATGGAGTCATTCCGCCAGGACGGTGTCCTGCGTAACGATCGGCCGCGCTACACGGCGAACGATCCCTACTTCGCATCCGAGGAAGACCACGACAACGATCCGGATACGCCCCCCGTGCGACGCATCTACTACGATCAGCGCGTGCAGCTGTTCTCGGAAGGTGGCTCGATCTCCGGACCGATCGGCCTGTTCATTCCGTCGTTCGGCGCCCCTGGACCCTTCGGCGACCTGAACGGCACGTTCTACCAGTTCGACTCCAACTCGAACCTGATCGAGTTCAGGCCCGGACAGGCCTGCCCGGGCAGCGCGTTCTTCGCCTGCCGCGGCATGGATCCGAACGGCCCGGACCATGACGGCCCGGACTTCTTCGACAACGTGGGCCAGATCCAGTCGCCGCTCAATCGCGAGGTCTTCACGACCCGCATGACTTACGATCTCACGGATCGGGTGACGTTCTCGGCCGACGTGCTGTTCGCCAATTCCCAGGCAAGCGAGCTCGTGGACCAGGGCGGCTTCCAGACGTTCGCTTTCCCTGGCACGAGTGGCGCCCTGACCTTCCCGGTCAGTCACCCGTTCGTGACCGACCAGGCGCGCCAGATCATGACGGATGCCGGGCTGACGAGCTTCGTGCTCCATCGCTTCAACAACGACATCATCGACTCGTCGAACAAGCGCGAGCAGTTCCTGTGGCATGCCACGGCAGGTGTCGAGGGTGATTTCGACGTCGGCGAGCGTAACTTCGTCTGGTCGATCAGCGCGACGCACGGTGAAAGTGACGCCGAGACCAACAACGAGGGCATCATCGACAGTCGCTTCCTCAACGCGCTCGACGCGATCCAGCTGACCGCCGCCGACTTCGTCGACGACAACGGTACGCCGGCCGATCCTTCGGACGACACCGTCATCACGGAAGCCGACATTCTGGCCTTCTCGGGCACGTCCAGCGCCCGCGTCGGCGACATCGTCTGCCGCAGCGTCGTGGACGCGGCGTTCGGCCGGATCACGGGTGATTCGGGATTCGGCGTCACGGACGGCGACCTGCCGTTCGTCGACGGCTGTGTACCGCTCAACCTGTTCGGGCTGGGCGCCCGCTCCGAGGCGGCCCGCGAGTGGGTCACCGGAAACCGGATGACGCAGTCGGACATCGAGCAGGCCGTGTTCAACATCAACTTCGGCGGCGACATCATCGAGCTGCCGGGCGGCTGGGCCGCATTCAACGTGGGCTACGAGGCGCGCGAAGAATCGGCGATCTTCTCGCCGGGTTTGGGCACGGAGGTGCCCCTGACGCGTTCGGCGCCGTTCGTCGAAACGGGCGGTGAATACGAGACCGACGAAGTCTACGCCGAGATCGTGCTGCCGCTGGTCAGCGCAGACACCGACCTTCCGTTCCTGGAGTTTGCCGAACTGAACTACGCGTACCGCGACATCGACAACTCGCTGGCCGGTAAGCAGGACGTCTGGACCGCCGGCATTCGCATTGCGCCGGTCCGCGACATCTCGTTCCGCGCCAATATCACGGAGTCGATCCGTGCGCCGTCGCTGGTTGAGCTGTTTGCGCCGCAGAACCTGGTCTTCGGCACCGCGGAAGATCCCTGCGACAACCGCTTCGTCAACGAAGGGCCGGTTCCGGCGACGCGCAGGGCGAACTGCCAGGCCGACCTCGGTCCCGGCTACGATCCGGCCACGTTTACGTCCAACATCGTGAACGCGACCGCGATCGGTTCGTCCGGCGGCAACCCCGACCTCACGAACGAGTCGGCCGAATCCTATGCGATCGGCATGTCGTTCGAGCCGCGGTGGGTCGAGAACCTGCTGTTCACGGCGGACTACGTCAAGATCGAACTGACCGACGCCATCCAGAGCCTGACGCTGACGCAGCTCATGAAGTCGTGCTACGACTCCGACGCATTCCCGAATGCATCGAGCTGCGGCGCCTGGGTCCGGGATGCCGGCGGACAGGTCATCGACTTCCAGACGGGCCAGGCGAATGCAGCGCTGTTCGACTACGAGCAAATGGAGTTCGGCCTCGAGTACGACTTCGAGGTCGCGGACTTCCTCGGGATGCTCAACGATTCGTGGGGCAGCCGCGAGCTCGGCAACTTCGAGACGCGGTGGCGGTTGCAACATCCGCTCGAGCGTCGCATCTCGGTCGTCGGCGAGCCGAACGCCAACACGCTCGGCGGTTACAGCGATCCGGACTGGTCGGGCACGTTCGACTTCATCTGGACGGGTGAGAATGCGCGCGTCTTCTGGCGCCTGCTGTGGCAGGACGAGGCGTTGCTGGATGCCGAAGGCGAGGACATCTACCTCGACCCGGCCGGTAACGTGGTTTCCAAGTCGGATGCGCGGTTCATCAGCAACGTGACGTTCTCGTACAACCTCAGCGAGCTCTTCCCGGGCGCTCCGGACAGAACGATGCTGCAGCTCGCGGTCGGCAACCTCTTCGATCGCGACCCGGACCTGATCCAGGAGGCAGCCGGTCACTTCAGCACGGCCGAGCTGCTGGGCCGGACGTTCACGCTGACGGTACAGGCCAACTGGTAGCACCGCACGCGGTACTTAACCAGCGCCAAAGACGAAGAGGCCCGCAGTTTGCGGGCCTCTTTTTTTGTGGTGCCCGGAGCGCTGCAGACCGGGCTCTGAGCCACGTGTAGCATTCCCCATCGCCATCGGTTACTATCGGCCGCCCCGCAGCGGTTGGTCGCGATTTCTGCGGGCTTGTCGCTGAGAAATTATCAGCAAAATCAATCAGATATGGAGAATAGTCATGAGTGACGATTTCGATCTGATTGCGGAACTCCGTGAGGACCAGGGGAAAGGTGCGAGCCGCCGCCTGCGTCGTGAAGGAATGGTTCCCGCAATCATCTACGGGGCCGGGCGTCCGCCGCGGGCACTCGCGTTCGACCACAACCGCGTCATCCAGCAGCTCGAAAACGAGTCGTTTTACTCGTCCGTCCTCAACATCAAGGTGCGGAACAAGAGCCAGGCTGTGATCCTCAAGGACGTGCAGCGTCACCCGTCGAAGCCACAGGTCATGCACCTCGACTTCCAGCGCATCGTCGAGGACGAGGAGATCAAGATGCTGGTGCCGATTCACTTCCTGGGCGAAGACGTTGCCCCGGGCGTAAAGCAGGGCGGCGGCAAGGCGCAGCACATGATCACCGAGGTGGAAGTGGTGTGTCTGCCCAAGCACCTGCCCGAGTACCTCGATATCGATGTCTCCGAGCTGGAGCTCGACGAGATGCTCAAGTTGTCGGACATCCAGCTGCCCGAGGGCGTTTCGATTCCGGCACTGGCACAGGGCGAGGAAGCCGACCGCCCGGTCGTCTCGATCCACGTGATCAAGGAAGTGGTCATCGAGGAAGAGGAGGAACTCGAGGCGGCGGAAGTACCGGTTGCAGGCGAGGAGCTGGAAGAGGGCGAGGAGCCCGCTGCCGACGACGCCGGAGACGAGACCGAGGGCGACTAGTCGCCTGGACATGTCTTGCAAAAAGACCGCCGCGAGGCGGTCTTTTTTGTTTAAGATTGCGACCCGATGAGCAAGCCGATCCGAATTGTCGCCGGCCTCGGCAATCCCGAGGACAGGTACGAACGTACCCTGCACAACGCCGGGTTCTGGTTCGTGGACGCGCTCGCGCGCAAGTACGGCGGCAGCTTCCGTTATGAGAAGAAATTCGACGCCGACTACTGCCGCATCAACCTGCATGGCGAGGACGTCTGGCTCGTCAAGCCGCAGAGCTACATGAACCAAAGCGGCCAGCCGATCCGCGGGCTGCTGGACTATTATCGCCTGCGGCTGTCCGAGCTGCTCGTCGCACACGACGAGATCGACCTGCCGCCCGGGACCGTGCGCCTCAAACAGGGTGGCGGCCACGGCGGCCACAACGGGCTGCGTGACATCATCCGTCACTGCGGTGCCGAATTCCTGCGGCTCAGGCTCGGCGTCGGGCACCCCGGCGAGAAGCACAAGGTCACGAACTACGTGCTCAGGAAAGGATCGATCGACGTCGAGGCGGCCGTCGAGCGCAACATCGACGACGCGATCGCGGTCATGCCGGATCTCGTGGACGGCGAGGTCAGTGCCGCCATGAAAAAACTGCACACCAAAGACACATCGTAGACTGAACAATGGCAATCACCTGTGGCATCGTCGGTTTGCCCAACGTCGGCAAGTCGACACTCTTCAATGCACTGACGGCCGCCGAGATCGCGGCCGAGAACTACCCGTTCTGCACGATCGAGCCGAACGTCGGCGTTGTGCCCGTGCCCGACCCGCGCCTCGACGTGCTGGCGGGCATCGTCAAGCCCGCCAAGGTCATCCCGACGGTGATGGAGTTCGTCGACATCGCGGGGCTTGTGGCCGGCGCCTCGAAAGGTGAGGGGCTCGGCAACCAGTTCCTCGCGAACATCCGCGAGACGAACGCGATCGCGCACGTCGTGCGGTGCTTCGAGAACGACGACGTCACCCACGTGTCGGGCGCGATCGACCCCATCGACGACATCGAGACGATCAAC
>JBFJQO010000030.1:0-12860 GCA_041616535.1 Woeseiaceae bacterium
GTCGCACGGGACGTTGTGCTCAACGCGAAGATGCGCCGTACCGGAATCTGCGGCGCGGCCGAAACCGTGCTCGTAGATCGTGCCGCGGCGAACGCGTTGCTGCCGCCGGTCTGTAAAGCGCTGATCGATGCGGGCTGCGAGGTTCGCGGCGACGAGGTCGTGCGCGGGCTCGTGCCGCAGGCCGTGGCCGCGAGCGAGGAGGACTGGTCGACCGAGTACCTCGACGCCGTGATCTCGGTGCGCGTCGTCGAAAATCTCGACGCGGCCGTCGCGCACATCCGGCAATACGGGTCCGGTCATACCGAGAGCATCATCACGACGAACGAGGACGCGGCCGAACGATTCTTGCGCGACGTCGATTCCTCGATCGTACTGCAGAACGCCTCCACACAGTTCGCCGACGGCGGGGAATTCGGCATGGGTGCCGAAATCGGCATCGCGACCGGCCGCATTCACGCGCGCGGACCCGTCGGCGCGGAGCAACTGACGAGTTACAAGTACGTCGTGCGCGGCAGCGGCCAGGTGAGGCCCTGAGCGTGGCCGACGACCGCCGATTCGATCTCGCCGTCATTGGCGCCGGCATCAACGGCGCCGGCATCGCACGTGATGCAGCATTGCGAGGCTTGCGCGTCATCGTGCTGGACAAGAACGATATGTGCACCGGCTGCTCGGCCATATCGAGCCGGCTCATCCACGGCGGCCTGCGTTATCTCGAATACGGTGAGATCCCGCTCGTCTACGAGTCCCTGCACGAACGCCGCTACCTGCGACTCACGGCACCGCATCTCGTCGAGCCGCTGCGTATCTGCATACCGATCTACGAAGGTGCGCGGCGCGGGCCGCTGCTGATTCGCATCGGCATGCTGGCCTACGATCTGCTGTCACTGCGCAAGACCGTGCCCAACCACAAGATGTTGTCGAGGCAGGCGATGCTCAAGGCCGAACCCGGGCTGGCCGCGGACGGCCTGCGCGCAGCGGCACGCTATTACGACGCGCAGGTGACGTTCGCCGAGCGTCTCGTGCTCGAGAATCTGCTAGCCGCGAGGGCGGCTGGTGCGGAGATTCGCACCCATTGCGAGGTGACGCGCATCGAAGCGGACGCCGGGGCCGTCAGCGCCGTCGTTTTCGACGACGAAGACGGCCGGGAGGAACGCGTCGACGTGCCGGCCGTCGTCAACGCGGCCGGTCCGTGGGTCGATCGCGTCCTCGAGGTCGCGCCCAATCCGGCAAAGAGACTGATCGGCGGCACCAAGGGCAGTCACATTATCGTCGGCCGCTTCGACGGCGCGCCTCGCGACGCGTTCTACGTCGAAGCGGCGGCCGACGGACGGCCGTTCTTCATCATTCCCTGGAACGGTCAATACCTCATCGGCACGACTGACATCCGCTACGACGAAGATCTCGATCACATCCGGGCCAGCACGGCCGAAGTCGATTATCTGCTGGACGAAACGAATCGCGTCTTCCCGGCAGCGTCGCTGACGCGTGACGATATCCACTACGCTTATGCCGGCGTGCGGCCCCTGCCATTCAAGGAGAAAGGTCCCGAGTCGGCGATAACGCGGCGTCATATCATCAAGGTGAACAAGGACGTTGCAAAAGGCCTGGTGTCGATCGTCGGCGGCAAACTGACGACCTATCGCAGCCTCGCCGAACAGACGGTCGACAAGCTGGCGAAACTGCAGCGCCTGAAATTGCCGCCGTGCCGCACGCGCGAAACCGACCTGCCGGGTAAATGGGGCGTCGAGCCGGCGCGCAAGGCGCTGCTCGAACTGGAGATTTTGTCGGAGGCCGGTGTCGATCGGCTGCTCGACATCTATGGCGGACGCGCCGCGGCCGTCGCCGCGATCTGCACCGAATCGGCGGCACTGCGCAGCACGCTCGACGAAGGGGCGCGCGTGCTTGCTTCCGAAGTCGTGTTTGCATTGCGCGAGGAATTCGCGCGCACGCTGACGGACATCGTGTTCCGCCGCATGATGGTCGGCTTCGACGCCGACCAGGGACGAAGTCTGTACGACGATATTGCGGCGATCGCCGCGAAGGAAGCGGGCTGGGGCCCGCAGGAAAAACAGCAGCAGCTCGCCGACCTCGTGGAGTATGCCGAGTCGCTGCGCATCAGGTGACCCGATGAAAAATCCCTGTTTTGGCCGACGGCTCGCTGCCGCGGCAATAATGTTCATGGTATCCGTGGCCGTGGCGGACGATACCGTCACCGCCGCTGCCGAGCCGCGGGCCGAGCGGCCGCGCGTCGGCCTCGTGCTCGGCGGTGGCGGCGCGCGCGGTGCCGCCCACATCGGCGTACTCAAGGAACTCGAGCGCCTGCGCATCCCGGTCGATGCCATCGCGGGGACGAGCATGGGGGCCATCGTCGGCGGACTGTATGCGACCGGCATGAATGCCGACGAACTCGAGGAGCTCGTCGGGTCTCTCGATTGGGCCGGTGCGTTGTCCGACAAGCCGGAGCGCAAGGACCTGAGTTTTCGCCGCAAGCAGGACGAGAGCCAGGTCCCCGTCGATTTCGAACTCGGTGTGCGCGGCGCGGAACTCGTATTGCCGGCCGGTGTGATCCAGGGACACAAGCTCGACCTGTTGCTGCGCGAGCTGACGCTGAACGTGTCGCACATTGACGATTTCGACCGGCTGCCCATTCCGTTCCGGGCGATTGCATCCGACATCGAGCGTGGCGAAGCCTGGGTTATGGGCAGCGGCGACCTCGCGAAGTCGATTCGCGCGAGCATGTCTGTGCCCGGCGTGTTCGCGCCGGTCCGTATCGGCGACCGGCTGCTCGTGGACGGCGGGATCGTCGGCAACCTGCCGGTCGACGTCATGCAGGAAATGGGCGTCGACGTCATCATCGCCGTCGACGTGGAGTTCCCTTTGTATGCGCGCGAGGAACTCGGTTCCGCGCTGACGATCTCCGAACAGATGCTGACGATCCTGATCCGCAAGGAGACGCTGCGCCAGATCGATCTCCTCGACGACGATGACGTGCTCATACGCCCGGAACTCGGCGTCTTCGCGTCGACCAACTTCGGCGAAATCGTCGCGACGATCGCGCCGGGACAGGCCGCTGCCCGCGAACAGGTCGAAAAGCTGGCGGCGATCGCCATGGACGAGGCCGCTTGGGGCGACCACGTCGCCGCCAGGAAACGCCCCGTCTCGGCGGCATCGCACCTGGCCTTCGTCCGGGTCGTGCACGACGGCAAGCTGGCGCCCGCCGTTCTCGAGTCGCGTCTCAGCGTCGCGGCGGGCGACCCGATCGAACACGCGGTGCTCGCACACGATGCCGATCGCCTGTACGGCCTGCAGCTTTACGAGCAGGTCGGCTACCGGCTCGTCGAGGAGCCATCCGGCACCGGCGTCGAGTACCGGGCGCGCACCAAGAGCTGGGGCCCGAACTTCCTGCAGTTCGGCGTTGCGCTCGAGGACGACTTCGAGGGATCGAGCGGCTTCAACCTGCAGACGCGCCTGACGCGCGCGGGCATGAACCGCCTCGGGGCCGAGTGGCGTACCGACGTCAAGCTCGGCACGGACCCGGCTCTGTTCACCGAGTTCTACCAGCCGTTGAGTTTCGATTCGCGCCTCTTCGTCGCGCCGCGTTTCGACGTCGGACAGCGCAACATCAACGCGTTTGCGGCCGAAGAGACGGTCGCGCGCCTGCGGCTGACGGAGGCGGAAGCCGGCCTCGACTTTGGCCGCGAACTCGGGCGTATCGGTGAATTCCGGGTCGGCCTGTTCCGCGGCGTCGGCGAGGCGCGCATCAAGGTCGGCGATCCTGGCCTGCCGAACATCGACTTCGACACAGGCGGCGCGTTTGCGCGCCTGCGCTTCGATACGCTCGACAACTCGCGCTTCCCGCGCAGTGGTGTGCGCAGCGACTTGACGTGGACCCTGTCCCGTCCGAGCTTCGGCGCCGACTCCGAGTACGACACGATCGAGGGCGAGGTCATCAAGACCTGGAGTCGCGGCAAGAGCAGCCTGCAGCTCGGCCTCGGTTATGCGACGACCCTCGAATCCGACGGCGCCGTCCAGGATTTCTTCCCGCTCGGCGGATTCCTGCGGCTGTCCGGGCTCGAGCGCGGCGAGATCGCGGGGCCGCATGCGGCGCTGGCCAAGTTCGTCTTTTATCGCCGCGTCGGCAAGTCGAGCGGCTTTCTCGACACGCCGATCTATCTCGGCGTGTCGGCGGAGGCGGGGAACGTCTGGCAGGCGCGTTCCGAGATCGATCTCGAATCGATGCGCGTGAACGGCAGTGTCTTTGCCGGTTTCGATACGTTCATCGGGCCCGTGTACATCGCGGCCGGGTTCGCGGAGCACGGCCGGTCGAATTTCTACTTGTTTATCGGCGCGCCGCCGCGTTAGCGACTGATCTTCTCGAGCACCTGGGTCGGGGTGTCGGTCTTCCGGTAGTAGCCGTGGCGCTGGGCCATTGCCGCGTATGCCGCGTCGCGTTCGGATTCGGTGGCATACCAGTGCGTGCGCGCCCAGTCGTCGCCGAGGATCCTGCGCAGCGAGTCACCGGGCGGCAGTGAGACGCGGATGCCGAACGTGCGACCGCGGCCGGCTGTGGCCGGGTCGACGAGGTTGTGTTGATGGCAATAGTCCACTCGCAATCCTCGGCTGGCGGAGTCGAAGGGCTGCGCGAGTATACCGGAAACCGCCTCCGCCGCATCAGTCCCGGGCGCCGCGGTCCTGCGCGCCCTCGCGGTCGCGCCAGCCGAGCAGGCGGCGCGTCACGAACACGTAGACGGGCTTGGCGGTGGCCATCCAGACGCGCGACGGAACCGACGGTGCCGCGAGAATGTCGCGCTCACGGCGTGTCAGCAGGTCGGCCCTGTAATAGCGCTTGTGCTTGAGCAGGTGGCGCAGGTCTTCGTGGCCCGCGATGCGGAACACGCGGCCGCGGCGGTGGCTGTAAGCGGCCAGCTGAAAGTCGATGACGGCGGCGGACCCGTCGCGGCGCACGAGCAGGTTTGGCTCTTTCGCGAGGTCGTTGTGGCAGACGCCGGCACTGTGCAGGCGCCGCAGCAGCCGTGCCGCCGAGCGGAACCAGGCCGCGTCCGTCGGTCGGGCCCGGTGCAGCGGCTCGCCGTCGATATAGGTTCGCTCCAGCCGGTCGCGTTCGATGCGCAGTATCTGCGGCACACCGTCGAGCCCCTCGAGCGCCGCCAAGGCGCGCGCCTCGCGTCGCAACAATGCCCGCGCGAGCCAGCGTAGCCACCAGCGCGCACGTGCGGTATCGCGCACGATGACCGCCCCGTCGGCGCTGCTTTGCAGCACAACTTCGCCGAACAGGTCACGTTTCAGAAGTTTTTCCCGGTTCATTTCAGTGTGAATAATGCGAGAATGTGCTGCCGTTGCAAAGCAGGCACCGCATGAGCGAAGAGTCCAGCAACACCTCGTCGCACGAGGAGCGCACCCGCACGGACTCGACCGGCGAGTTCTTCAGCGTCGGTGCGCCGCTGCATGCCGTGCGCGCCGGCTACGTCAGCCGCCGCGCCGACGACCTGTTGTACGAGACTCTCGTCAGCGGGCGCTTTGCCCATGTTCTCGCGCCTGATCGCAGTGGCAAGTCCAGCCTGATTGCCGCGACGGCGGCCCGTCTCGAAGCCAACGGCATCAAGATTGCGATCCTCGATCTCGAGCAGATCGGTGTGCGTGACGGCGGCGCCGATCCCGGGCGCTGGTATTACAACGTGGCCTACCGCATGTTGCGCCAGCTCAGGATTCGCTACGATCTGCAGACCTGGTGGCACGACAAGTCGATCCTGAGCAACCGGCAGCGCCTGCTCGAGTTTTACTCCGAGATTGTGTTGCAGTTCGTCGCCGAACGCATCGTCGTGTTCGTCGACGAGATCCAGTGTATCGAGCACCTGCCGTTCGCCGATCAGCTGCTGGCCAGCTTCCGGGCTGCACACAATGCGCGTACGACCGATCCGGACTTTTCGCGCCTGACTTTCGTGTTGCTCGGCGAATGTGATCCGGTCAGCCTCATCAGCGAGCCCGAGCTGTCGCCGTTCAACGTGACGGAACAGATCGTGCTCGACGACTTCACGCGCGAGCAGCTGGACCTGTTCGCGACCGAACTCAATCTCGACCCGGATGCCGCCGTCGTCGCGCTGGACCGCATTTACTACTGGACGCGCGGTCAGCCGTACCTGAGCCAGAAACTCGCGCGCCAGCTCGCGCGGGATACGGTCGAGGGGGATGTCGCCGAGCACGTCGATCGCATCGCGCTGACGCAACTCGCCGGGCGTGCTGCCTTGCACAGTGAACCGCACATGAGCCACATCCATCGTGCGATCGTAAACGACGATGCGCGCATGGAAGCACTGTTGAATCTGTATGGCCGCATCCGCAAAGGTATCGAGGTACCGGCCGATCTCGGCTCGCCGCTGCAGCGCCGCCTGATGGCCGTCGGACTGCTCGAAATCGACCACGACGGCAACCTGCGCCCACGCAACCGGCTTTACGAGGCAGTGTTTACGGCGCGCTGGGCCAACGAGAACCTGCCGACACGGTTGCGCGTTCCCGCCATCGTCGTCGGCATGCTCGTCCTGTTTATCCTGATGCCGTTCTGGTATACGCAGTGGTTGCCGCGGCCCTATATGGACGTACTGACGTCGACGATCGTGGAGCTGCCGGTCGCCGTGTCGGCCTACGAGAACCTGAGATCGTTCCCGGGGCATGCCGATACAGCCGACAACCTGTTCCGGCGTTTTGTCGAGCAGCGCGCACGGCTCGCTGCCGATGCCGCGGAGGTCCGGCAGGTTGCCGAGCTGGCAACCGAATTGCCCGAGGCAGGACGCCTGCCCGACGAGCTGCAGGCCGGATTCTGGGATCGGCAGGCAAGCGCCGCGCTGCGCGACGAACGACGGGACGTTGCCTTGCTCGCCACGCTGGAATCGCTGGTGTTGTCGACGCCGCGGCGGCGGCAACGGGCCGCGGCGCTGGTGTCGGATGACTACCCGTTGCTAATCGCGAGCCTGCCGCCGCAGCCGGGCACGACGACCGTATTCGATCCGGCGAGCATGTTGCTCACGTCGGCCGAAGGCGCCCGTATATCGCAATGGTCTTATGCCGCGCAGGAGGTGCAGCGTCGCGAAAGCTGGTCGGTGACGGCGCTCGAAGTCGTGCCGCTGCTGCGTCGCGTGTTCGTCGATCGCCAGGGCACCGTCAATCGGATCGGGCTGACGCTGAACCTGAGCCACTCGCGCCTGTCCGACCTGCGCATCAAGATCATCGCGCCGTCCGGGCGGACCATCGAAATCGAACCCGGGCTCGAACGAGCGTCGAGCAACGAGGACATTCGCATACCCGCTGCGCAATTGCGCGACCTGATCGGCGAGTCGCTGTTCGGCACGTGGTCGATCAGCATGCGTGACGAGGCGCTGGGCGTCGCGGGTCAGCTCGTGGGCTGGAATCTCAAGCTGAATTCGCAAGGCGCGGTCGAGGATTTCCAGCGAGGGCTGAACATCCCCGACCCGATCGAGCGGGAGACCGACAACGTCTGGTTCGACCGTAGCGGCCGCTACGCGATCGCGCGTGCCATGCAAAGCGACAGTGCCCGGATCTGGGACCTGGCGTTCGCCGAGCCCGTGCGCGCCATTTCGGTCAGCGAGAACGAGACATTGATCGGGCTCGACGCCGGCGCGCGTCGCCTGGTGACCGCCACCCAGGACAGCGTCAACATCTGGGATACGGCAACCGGCGATCGGCTGCGTTCGCTGCCGATCGGCGCGGCAGGCACGAACGCGGCCCTGACCGCCGACGGCACTGCGTTGTTCGTCGAGCACCGCGGCGATGTCGAGACTCGACTCGAATTCTGGTCGATCGAGGAGGGTGTCGTGCAGGCCGAACTCGCGGTTGCGGGCGTGCCGGCACTCGTCGCGGCCGATCCGACGGGCAAGCGGATCGCCGTGGCCGACTACGACCGGGCCGTACGCATCTGGGACGTCGAGGGGGGTCGGTTGACTGCGCAGATCGACCTGCCCGCACAACCGAGCGCGATCCGACTGGCCGCCGGCGGCGACGTGCTCGGCGCGGTTCACGGGCGCTCGGGCGTGTCGCTGTGGAATGTCTCGCGGCCGCAGAGCCCGTTACTCGAAGACTATGCGGACGGCGATTGGCAGCTCGTGTTTGCACCGTCGGGCACGGCCGTTCTTGCCGGCCGCGCTGAGACCGGCTACCCGATCTACCGCAGCGCCGACGGCCTGCTCGTCGGTCCGCCGCTCGGCATGCGCGGCGCGGCCGGTGCGAGCACGATCGTAGCCTTCAGCGAGGACGAGACGCTCGTGTTTACGGGCAATCCACGCGGTCTCTCGCGCATCTGGCGTGCGACCGAGGTGCCGGCGGCGGGCGATTCCGAGACGTTCTCGAGCGATCATGCGATGTGGCAACCGTCGGCCGATCGCGTACTGGTTGCGCTGCCCGGGAATCGCGGCACGGTAATCGGGGATCCGTCCGGCCATGTCCACGTGCTGCCGGTCGATGCAGGGATCGAGGACGTTCGCGCGATGAGTGAGGACGTCAGCTTCGTCGGCCACAACGCAGAGGTTCTGAAACTCGCCGTCGACCCGTCCGGGTCGCTGGTTGCCAGCGCGGCCGCCGACAATACGGTGCGTGTCTGGGAAGTCGGCGGCGGGCAGCCACGGGCGTTCACGGCGGATATCGAAGGCGAGTCTATCCGCCGCATGGCGTTTTCGCCGACGGCGGAGCTGCTCGCAATCCTGCAAGGCACGAGCCTCGTGTTGCTGGATACGGCCGATGGCTCGCCGCGCGCCGAATTCGAACTCGGCGACATCCACCGCGGCCTGGCCTTCGGCGCCGACGGCCGCGTTTATGTCGGCAGCGAAAACGGCGTGTTGCGCCATATCGTGAGCGATGCCGACGGTCACTGGTCGATGCACCAGCTCTGGCAGGGCGGACGTGCGATCCGGCAGCTGGCCGTTTCGCCGCGCGGCACGCAGCTCGTGCTGATCGACGACCGCGGGCTGGCCAGTCAGTTCCTCCTCACCGAAAGCCGTATCGGCGAACGGACGCTCGCGTTTCCGGGGCCGGTCGAGGAGGTGGTGTTCGGCAGCAGCAGTGCCCGGGCTTACTTCCGGACCGCGCGCTGGACCCATCGCGTCAGCCTGTCCGTCAACGGCCTGCATTGGGTCGATAGCGTTCTGTCGCCGAAGCCACTCAACGGGGCGGGCATCGTGTTCGGCCCGCCGGATTCAGACACGGCCAATCGGGCCTACCTGCCCGCGGCGCGCGACGGCTTCGTCGAGATGGTCGAACTCGCGTTCCCCGGTTCGTCACACCCGGGACTCTTCGGCAATCGCGAGGCATTGCTGGCCGACTGGCGCCGTCGCCTCGGATATGGCGACGGCCCGGACGAATCCGCCGCCGACTAGCGTTCGTCGCCGCGCAGTGTGCGTACGAGCAACTCGAGTTTCGCGGCCGTCGCGTCCCGCGGCTGCACGGGTGGCCCGACACTGACCGGAACGCGTGCAAACAGGCGCCCGGGAACCTTGCGCAGGCCGCCGTCACGCCGCCGGCTGAACCAGCTTCCCCAGAGCCGCCCGAGCGCCACGGGCACGACGGGCACCGGGCGCCGCGCGATGATCTTTTCGATGCCGGGCCGGAAGCGCGCGATCTCGCCGTCATGCGTGATGCCGCCCTCGGGGAAAATGCACACGATATTGCCGGCGGCGAGTTCGGCGTCCACCGCTTCGAAGGCCTTGTCCATGATCGTAACGTCTTCGCGCGCGCCCGCGATAGGGATCGCCTTCATCGTCTTGAAGATGAAGTTGAGCAGGGGCATCTGGAAAATCTTGTACCACATGACGAAGCGCATCGGTCGCCGTATGCACGCCGAGAGAATAATCGGGTCGATGTAACTGACGTGATTGCAGACGACGACGGCCGGTCCACTTCGAGGGATATTGTCGAGCCCGGTCGGGCGGACGCGGTAAATGATCGTGATGATCAGCCACGCGAGGAAGCGCATCAGGAACTCGGGCAGCAGCGAGTAGATGTAGATTGCGACGACCGCGTTCAGCGCTGCGACCACGAGGAACAGCTGCGGGATCGACAGGCCGGAATGCAGCAGTACCATCGACATCGCCGCGGCGCTGACCATGAAGATCGAGTTGATGATGTTGTTGGCTGCGATGATGCGTGACAAATGGCTCCGTTCCGAGCGTTTCTGGATCAATGTGTACAACGGGACGCTGTAGAAGCCGCCGAAAGCGCCGATCAGCACGAGGTCAAGCCAGACGCGAAGACCGCCCGGTCGCGCCAGGAATTCCGCGATCGTCGCGACCTGGGTGCCGTTGTACTGCGGTTGCGCGAAGTACAGGTCGATCGTGAACAACGTCAGCCCGATCGAGCCGAACGGCACGAGCCCGAGTTCGATGCGGTGGCCGGACAGGCGTTCGCACAGCAACGAACCGACGCCGACACCGATCAGGAACGCTGCAAGCACGAACGTGGCGACCGATTCGCTGCCATTGAGCACCTCGAGCGTGTAGGCCGGTACCTGGATGGTCATGACCGAACCGAAGAACCAGAACCACGAGATGCCGAGGATCGAAAGGAATACGCTGCGTTCTTCGCGTGCAAATCGCAAGATATGCCAGGTTTCCCGCCACGCGTTCCAGTTGATCGTCAATTCGGGGTCTACTGCGCGCGTCTGCGGCACCTCGCGACTCGTCAGGTAGCCGAGCACCGCGACGATGACGAGACAGCCGCCGAGTATCACTCGCTTGCTCGTGTCGAGCATGGTCGCGACTTCACCGCTGACCGCGATTCCGCCGACGATGAGCCCGAGGATGATCGCGACGAACGTGCCGGACTCGACGAGCGCATTGCCGCCGATGAGCTCGTCGTCGTCGAGGTGCTGCGGCAGATAGGCGTATTTGACCGGGCCGAACATCGTGGACTGGCAGCCCATCAGGAACAGGACGCCGAGCAGGAACGTATAACTCTTTGTCAGCAGGGCGACGCCGGCAAGGGACATCAACACGATCTCGACCAGCTTGACGCGGCGAATCAGCATCGATTTCTCGAACTTGTCCGCGATCTGGCCGGCCGGGGCGGAAAACAGCAGGAACGGCAGGATGAACAGCCCGGCCGCCACGTTGGCGAGCTGGCTGTGATCCATGCCGGCAACGACGACACCCTGGAAGGTGATCAGGATGATGAGTCCCTGGCGGAAGATGTTGTCGTTGAAGGCGCCGAGAAACTGGGTGACGAAGAAGGGCGCGAAACGCCGCTGGCGGAGCAAGGAAAACTGGTTGGATCCCGACAAACGCGTGCTTCCTTGTCCAGAGCAGGGGGCACTATAGCGCGAATTCCCCCGGCTTCATTGCAAAACTGCGAACTCCGCCCGTTTGGGGAATTTGACGTTTGTTATTATTCGCGCTGCAGGATGCTGAATTTTCTACCATTTAATCAACTTTTCCGGGTTGCCGAGCGCGCTATGAACAAGCCTCTGACACTGTTGCTGATCGTGGCCGGCGTGCTTGCAGCCTGCGAGTCCGAGCCGCCGCCCGCCCGTACGGTCGACGAGTTCGTCGCAAAACCGATCCTGCTCGAAGCCGCCATGGTGCGCTGTTCGCGCGATACCTATGAGTATCGCTACGACGAGGAGTGCCGCAATGCGCGTACCGCGGTGCGTCAGATCCAGGCGAAAGAGGAAGAGGCGCGCCGCAAGGAACTCGAGGCTCGCTCAGAGCGCAAGCGTCAGGCGCTGCGACGCACACAGCAGGCCCAGGCCGAGGCGCGCCGGCGCGCGCAGGAAGCGGCACGCCTGCGCGAGGAGGCCGAATATCTCGCGCAGTTCGGCGCGCTGCCGCCGAGTAACGGCGGCTCGCAGGACGAACTGCCCGAAGGGAACGTTCCTCTCGCCGTCGTGCCGAAGGCGGAGACGGAACCCGTGACGTCGGGGGGCGGTGCGCCCGTAGCCGCGCCCGGCAGCAATGCCCCGATCGCCAAGATCGAACCGGCCGACGAGGAGCCACCCGCCGACGAAAACTGATCAGTCGGCCGCGGGCATGGTCCGCACGTGCAGGTCGCGTTGCGGAAACGGAATCTCGATTTTTTCCCGGATGAACGCCTTGTAGACGGCGCAGTTGAGTTCGTGTTGTACGCGGCCCCGGTCCCCGGGGTCGGCGATCCAGCCCAGCAGCTCGAAATCCAGGCTCGATTCGCCGAAAAGCCGGAAACGCGCACGCGGCGCCGGGGTGTCGAGGATCGAGGCATTGTCGTGCGCGACGGCTTCGAGTGTCTCGAGGACGTTATCGACGTCGCTGCCGTAGGCCGTGCCCACGGCAATGCGAATGCGGTGCTGCGACGGTGGGCCACCCGCCTCGTTGATGATCGTGCTGTTGCCGATGATGCCGTTCGGCACCGTGATCTCGACGTCGTCGCGCGTCAGGATGCGGGTGCTGCGCAGCCCGATCTCGGTCACGATCCCGCGCTCGCCCGAATTGAGGATGATGTAGTCGCCCTTCTTGTAGGGCGCGTCCATGACGATGGATACACCGGCGAACAGGTTCGACAGCGTGTCCTTGGCGGCAAAGCTGAGTGCCAGGCCCACGATACCGGCCGATGCAAGCCAGGCTGTGACGTCGATGTTCCAGACGATGAACACGAAGTAGACCGCGAGGGCGACGAGCAGCACCTTCAAGACGTTGTGCAGCAACGACAACATACCGCTCTGCACCAACTTGCTCTGCGACGAGCGCTGCAACGTGCTCACGACGAGGTTGGTGAGCTGCCCGATCGCGCCGTACCAGATGAAGATCGCGATGGTCTCGAGCAGGTTCACCGTCACCTTGGTCGGCACCTCGGGCAACTTCATGCGCAAC
>JBFJQO010000031.1:0-12671 GCA_041616535.1 Woeseiaceae bacterium
CGCTGATGCCGAAGCCGTCGCTCGTGATGTAGCGTGCGGGCAGCATTTTTTCCTTGTTGGCGATCCGGCCGAGTCCCGTGGCCTCGATCTTCCAGCGATAGGGCGAGTCGGAGACGCGCTTGATCACGGGCATGACGGCTGTCTTCCCGGCCAGCGCGTACTCGACCGCGGCGCGGCCGACCGCGTAGGCCTGCCTGATATCCGTCGCGGAGGCGATGTGGCGCGCCGCGCGCTGCAGGTAGTCCGCGATCGCGTAATGGTACTTGTAGCCGAGGTGGTCGCGAACCATCTGGGCCACGACCGATGCGACCCCGCCGAGCTGCGCATGGCCGAACGCGTCGCGCGTGCCTGCCTCGGCGAGGAACTTGCCGTTCGCGTAGCGCGCACCCTCGCTTACGACGATGACGCAATACTCGTACTGCTGCACGCTTTTCCTGACACGCTGCAGGAAAGCCGCCCGGTCGAACGGCACTTCGGGCAGCAGGATGACGTGCGGCGCGTCGCCGGGCTTTTCTCCCGCGAGACAGGAAGCCGCCGCGATCCAGCCGGCATGCCGTCCCATGACTTCGAGGATGAACACCTTGGTCGAGGTCTTCGCCATCGATGCCACGTCCATCGCGGCTTCGCGAGTCGATACCGCGACGTATTTCGCGACCGAACCGAAACCCGGGCAGTTGTCCGTCACCGGCAGGTCGTTGTCGACGGTCTTCGGTATGCCGAGGCAGGTAACGGGGAAGCCCATCATCTTCGAAATCTGGGACACCTTGTGGGCCGTGTCCATCGAGTCGTTGCCGCCGTTGTAGAAGAAGTAGCCGATGTCGTGAGCCCTGAAGACCTCGATCAGGCGCTCGTACTCGGCACGATTCTCCTCGATGCCCTTGAGCTTGTAGCGCGCCGAACCGAAGGCGCCACCCGGGGTATGCATGAGGGCGCGGACGGCGGCCGCGCTCTCCCGGCTGGTGTCGATCATGTCTTCGGTCAGGGCACCGATGATGCCGTTGCGCCCGGCGTAGACGTTCGCGATCCTGTTGCGGTGCTTGCGGGCCGTTTCGATGACGCCGCAGGCGGTTGCGTTGATGACGGCGGTGACACCGCCCGACTGGGCATAGAAGGCGTTCATTGCAGACATTGTCGATGCGATCCTGGTGGGTTTCGGTCCGAGCCGAAGAGAATAGCCGAAACGCTCCCCGGGATCATCGGGTATCCGCGCACCCGGTGGCTGTCCCGCATTGACCAGCGTTGCCTATGCCGGTAGCGTACCGGACCCAACCTGCTCCAGCGTGGCAAGAGAGGCACAGGACATGCGAATCGTATTACTCGGCGCCCCTGGGTCCGGCAAGGGGACCCAGGCGAAAATGCTGATGGCCGACAGGAACATCCCGCAAATCTCGACAGGTGACATGCTGCGCGAGGCAGTGGCTGCCGGGACACGGTTCGGCCTCAAGGCCAAGTCCGTCATGGAGGCGGGCGACCTGGTTCCCGACGAGGTCGTGCTCGGCATCATTAGTGAGCGACTCACCCGGCCCGACGCGGAGGACGGCTTTATTCTCGACGGCTTTCCGCGCACCACGCAGCAGGCGCTCGATCTCGAAGAACTGCTCGACCAGCTCGGGACACCGCTCGACACGGCCGTGCTCCTCGACGTCGACTTCGACATCCTGTTGAAGCGCCTGACGGGCCGCCGTACCTGCTCGCTGACGGGCAAACTGCTCAACATCTACTTCTCGCCGCAGGACGAACTCGACGAATGCACGAACGCGGGCGGGGAGCTGATCCAGCGCGAGGATGACAACGAAGAAACGATCTCGAATCGTCTCGACGTCTATCGCGAGAACACCGAGCCGCTGATCGAGTTCTACCGCAAACGCGGCAAGCTGCTGATCGTCGACGCCGACGGCTCGATCAAAACGGTGTACGAGCGGCTGGCTGCGGCGCTCGCGTGAAACTACAGGAGCGCGAGAAGCTCCTCACCGATCAACGCCGCGCGCCAGCCGTTGAGCAGGCGTGACTCGCGGTTGCCGCCGATGATGACGGCCGACAGCTCGCGTTTCGACGCGAGTGTCTCGGCGGCGATGCCGAGATCACCGGCGCGGGCGGCGACTTTCTTCTGCATGTCCTTCAGCAGCGCTTTCTGGGCCTCGTCCGGCGGGCGGGGCGGGTCGTAACTGCTGTTGTCGCCGGCCGAGGCTGCGATCTCGTCGACGAGCCGTTTGCCGACACGGCGTGCGAGTTTACCCGGCACGCCCTGGATGTCGGCGAGTTCCTGCTCGGAGCGCGGCAGGCGGTGGACGATATCCAGCAGGACGTTGTCGCGCATGATCCACTGTCTCGGACGATCGCGCCGGATGGCCTCGCTCTCGCGCCATGCCGCGAGCCTGGCCGCAGCGGCCCGCTTGCGGCCGCGCAGGTTGCGCGCGCCCTTGAGCCGGTCGATAGCCTGAAGGTCGCCGATGTCGTAGAGCAACGGGTCCAGCAGCCAGCGCGAGTCCTCGATCGCCCAGTCGAGACGCCCCTTGCGCTCGAGTTCCTCACTGAGCCGATCCCAGGCCGGCAGCAGGTATTCGACGTCTTCGGCCGCATAGGCGAGGTAGGCGTCGCGCAGCGGGCGACGGCTCCAGTCTGCGCGCGTATGCATCTTGTGGATTTCGACGTCGAAGAGCTCCTTGATGAGGCCCGCATAGCCGACCTGCGCCGGGAAGCCGAGCAGCCCGGCCGCGACCTGCGTGTCGAAAATCGAAGCCGGCATGGTGCCGGCTGTCTGGTAAACGACCTCGATGTCCTGGCGGGCCGAGTGCAGGACCCATTCGTGCTGCAGCAACTCGGTCCAGAAGCGGTCCTGCGTGAACCCGCTCAACGTGTCGACGCACCAAATGTCCCGAGCCGTCGCGATCTGCGCGAGGCAGAGCTGGGCGAAGTAGGTGCGCTCACGCATGAACTCGGTGTCGACGCCGATGCGATCCTGCCGCGTGAGTTCGGGAATTAGTTTGTCGGGATCTTCGACGAGGTGAAAGTCGGGCATGAAAAACGCGCGAGCGGAAACGGGAGTGAGAGGTTAACATGCGATCAACGTGCTGGCCCTGCTCAAAACCTGGTTCGACATCATCCGCCTCAGACAGGGTCCGGATGCGATCCCGTATTCATGGATACTGACCCTGATCGCATTGTTGCTGTGGCTGATCTCGGGGCTCGTGATTATGCTGATGACGGCGGAGCTCGACGATCAGGACTACCTGATCAGCACATTCACTGGCGTCGTCGGCCTCGCTTGTTACGCGAGTGTCGTGGTCCTGACCGGCTACACGCCGCGCCTGTTGCAGACATTGACGGCCATTCTCGGCTGCGGCGCGTTGATCGGCTTCATGTACATCGCGGGCGCGGTGTTCCTGACGCCGTTTCTCGGCACAAGTATCGCGAACGTCGCCGTGACGCTGATTCTGCTCTGGTCGATACCGGTCGAAGGGCATATCATCGCGCGGGCGATTGAGCGTCACTGGTACGTCGGAATCGTCGCGGCCCTGGCCGTGTTCGTCTTCCAGCTATTCCTCTACGGGTTGCTCAATCCGTCGGCGGAAACGGTGACCTGACGACATGCACATACACGTACTCGGCATCTGCGGGACCTTCATGGGCGGCCTGGCGGCGCTCGCGCGCGCGGCCGGCCACGAGGTCACCGGTTGCGACCGCAACGTCTATCCGCCGATGAGCACGCAGTTGCGCAAACTGGACATCGAGATACACGAAGGCGTCGATGCGGCACAGCTCGACGTCAATCCGGATTGCGTCGTCGTTGGTAACGTCATGAGCCGCGGCGTCGAAGTCGTCGAGGCGATGCTCGATCGCGGCATGCCGTACACGTCGGGTCCAGAGTGGCTGGCCGAAAACGTGCTGCAGGGACGGCACGTGCTGGCCGTTGCCGGTACGCACGGCAAGACCACGACCGCCAGCATGCTCGCGTGGATTCTCGAGGATGCCGGGCATCGCCCGGGTTTCCTGATCGGCGGCATCCCGGCCAACTTCGGGGAATCGGCCCGATTCGGGGAGTCCGGCTACTTCGTCGTCGAGGCGGACGAATACGACACGGCTTTCTTCGACAAGCGCGCGAAATTCGTTCACTACCGTCCGCAGACGCTCGTGCTCAACAACCTGGAGTACGATCATGCCGATATCTACGACGACATCGATGCGATTTTGTGGCAGTTCCACCAGCTTCTCAGGACGGTGCCGGGCACCGGTCGCATCGTCGTGAACGGCGCCGACGAAAACCTCGCGCGGCTGCTCGGACAGGGCTGCTGGACGCCCGTGGAGACATTCGGGACGGCGGATGGCACGGACTGGTCGGGCGGCTTCGGCGACAAGGTCGAACGCCACATCGATATCCGCGGTCCGGGGGGACACGGGGCCGGAGCGCGCTGGCGCATGGGCGGCATTTACAATCTCGAGAATGCGATCGCCGCCGTAGCGGCGGCCGCGTCGGCCGGCATCCCGCTCGAACAGGCGGTAGACGCTTTGTCGCGGTTCGATGGCGTCAAGCGCCGCATGGAGCGAACCGCAACCGTCGCCGATATCGCAATCTACGACGATTTTGCTCACCACCCGACGGCCATACGAAAATCGATTCGCTCGATGCGCCATCGGTACCCCGGACATCGTATCGTCGTCGCGATCGAGCCGCGTTCGAATACGATGAAGCTGGGTGTTCACAACGAGCGGCTGGCCGAGTCGCTCGAAGAGGCCGACCTCATCTGGATGTATCGTCCGGACGGCATGCGCGACGACTTCGAAGCCAGCCTGGGGTCTCTGGGTGGCAAGCTGCGCCTGTTCGACGACTACGACCGGCTCGTCAACGACATGTCCACGCGCGTGCTCGGCGGCGACCAGGTCGTGTTCATGAGCAACGGCGGATTCGGCTCGGCGCGACAGACGCTGACGGCTCTGTTGCAACGAACGCGCGGCGGTTAGCGACGGCGTTCAGGCGGTAGCCGGGTTGCCGGCGAGCCGTCTCCTGCAGCAAGCTCGTTATCACGGTCTATTATTAGATTGTGGAGATACCGCTTTTTCCCCTCAACACGGTGCTGTTCCCCGGCGGCCCGCTGCCGCTGCGGCTGTTCGAGCCACGCTATCTCGACATGATCAGCCGCTGCATGAAGGACGACCTGCCGTTCGGGGTCCTCCTGATCCGCGAGGGTCCCGAGGCCGGCGGACCGGCGACGACCTGGCACGTCGGTACGCTCGCGCGCGTGACCGACTGGTACCAGGGCAGCGACGGCCTGCTGGGCATCACGGCGATCGGCACGGAGCGGTTCAGGCTGATGTCGGCCGAGCGCCAGCCGGACGGTCTCAATGTCGGTGAAGTCGCGCTCGTGCCGCCGCCGCCGCCCATGGCCATCCCGTCCGAGCACCGCAAACTGCCGCATATCCTCGAGACCGTCCTTGGCGATCTCGGGCGGCTGTACGCGGACCTCGACAGGCACTACGAGGACGGCGTGTGGGTCGCTTGGCGCTTCGTCGAAATATTGCCGATCGACCTCGAGGAAAAACAGGCCATCCTCGAGAGCGACGACATCGGGGCCTGCCTCGAACTGATCGAGCGTGTGCTACACACCTAGAGCGTGCCCAGCACCCTGGCTGCCGCGGCGACGGTCTCGTCGAGGTCCTCGTCGCTGTGCGCAATCGAGACGAAGCCGGCCTCGAACGCGGACGGCGCCATGTAGATGCCTTGGTCCAGCATGCCGTGGAAGAATCTCCGAAACCGCTCGATGTCGGCGGCCGCGACCTGCGCGTAGGAGCGCACCGGGCCGTCGTCCGTAAACACGAGGCCGAACATGCCGCCTTCGTTCTCGACGGCGACGGGAATGCCCGCGTCGTCCGCCGCGGCCTTAAGGCCGTCGACGAGCTTTTGCGTCTTCGCCGACAGTTCCGACCAGAACGTATCGTCGTCCACGAGTTCGAGCGTCTTGAGCCCTGCGGCCATCGCGACCGGGTTGCCGGACAGGGTCCCCGCCTGGTAGACGGGACCGTCGGGCGCGATGCTGGCCATGACCTCGGTCTTGCCACAGTAGGCCGCGGCCGGCATGCCGCCGCCGATGACCTTGCCGAGCGTCGTGATGTCGGGTTCGATGCCGAACAGCCCCTGGGCACAGTGACGGCCGACGCGGAATCCCGTCATGACTTCGTCGAAAATCAGCAGGGCGCCCGACTTCGTACATTCGTCACGCAGCGTTTCGTGGAATCCCGCAACCGGCGGCACCATGTTCATGTTGCCCGCGATCGGTTCGACGATGACGCAGGCAACCTCGTCGCCGACCTGATCGAATGCGGCTTTGACGCCTTCGATGTCGTTAAAGTCGAGCGTGATCGTGTGTTCGGCAAGACCAGCCGGAACGCCCGGGGAGCTCGGGACGCCCAGTGTAAGTGCGCCCGATCCGGCCTTGATCAGCAGGGAATCGGAGTGGCCGTGGTAGCAGCCCTCGAACTTGATGATCTTGTCGCGGCCCGTATGACCACGCGCGAGCCGGATTGCGCTCATTGTTGCCTCGGTGCCCGAGCTGACCATGCGAACCTTGTCGACGGCCGGCAGCATCGAGCAGATCTTCTCCGCGATGCGGGTCTCCAGCACGCAGGGCGCGCCGAAGCTGAGGCCGTTTCGGGCCGTCGCGACGACCGCGTCGATGACCCGGGGGTGGGCGTGGCCGAGTATCATCGGGCCCCACGAACCGACGTAGTCGATAAACTCGCGGCCGTCCTCGGAGCGGCAGCGGCTGCCCCTGGCGCTCTTGAAGAAAACGGGCTCGCCGCCCACGCCGGCAAACGCTCGGACCGGGGAATTCACGCCGCCGGCAATCACGGCTTGCGCGTCGGTAAACAGACTCATGGCATTCCTCCTGAAGAGGAGCGCATGCTACCGGACGGCCGACGACTCCCTCAACTGGTGAATACCGATACCCTTTTCGGCCAGCAGCGCCGGTACGCCGCCGTCGCCCACGAGATGCAGCGCCCCGACGACGACGAGGTAGTCCCGGTCGTCGTCCAGCCACGTCACGATCGTCTCGACCCAGCGGCGGTTGCGATTCGTCAACAAGGCTTCGTTCAGCGCCGGTTGCTCCTCGATCGAGCCGAGCAGCTCGCTCTCTAGCGTCGCCATGTCGCCGCGGTGCCAAGCGTCGATCATGACGTCGATTTTTTCGCCGAAGGAAGCGCTTTGCGACAGTGTCTGCAACAGCATCTCGCGCTGGGCATCGAGCGGCAGACTGTCGAGGAAGGCGAGCTGCTCGTCGACGGTCTCGAGGCCCTCGACCGGCTTGCCGTCGGCCGTCGCGCGATTCGTCATCGTCATCTCGACGCCGAGCAGCGGATTGAAACCGATGCGGTACAACATCATGAGCTCGATCGTCATCGCGGCGAGCCACGGCTCCGACTGTGCCAGCAAGTCGAGCGGGATGTCGATCACGGTGGCGGCCTCTTCGGCGGCCGCGTACGGTTCCGCGCCCATCAGGTCCCGTAGCGTCGTGCCGTCGGTCATGACGCCCGCGCGATTGAACGCAGCCTGGGTGTATGCGGGATCGAGGTCGTCCATGTCCAGTTCCATGACGATGACATCGGCATCCGAATAGACGCGGTCGACGACGTCCGGCAGCGGATGATCCTGTTCGCGCAGCAGGTGGATCGAGCCCAGCAGGTAGATCGAGTTGGACTCGCCCTGGACATGCCACAGCGTGACAGGGTGGTTCTCGCCATGCGCGAGCGCCGTACTCGTGACGAACAGCAGCAGCCCAGCGTGAATCAGTCGCTTCATTCGTATACCCAGATCATCTCGGTGTCGACGCTGCCGTCAGCGCCGAGCGTGATGCGCCGATAGGCCGGCGGCTTGTCGTCGACGGCAAATTCGTCGCTACCGGGCTTGAATTGCCGGCACGTGGACGGCGTCGCCATGATGCGGATGCCATGGTAGTCGTCGTCGTACTCCTGGTGCACGTGGCCGAAGATCGTGGCGCGCACCCGGTTGAGCGTACGCAGCCGCTCGAGCAGTTCGTCGCCGTTGCGCAACAGGACCGTATCGAGCCACTTGCTGCCCATGGGAACAGGCGGGTGGTGCAGTGCGACGAGCACGTGCTTCGCCGGGCTGCGCACGACGGTGTCCGAGAGGCGATCGAGTTCCTCCCGGCTCACGGCACCGCCTGCGTCACTGTTGAGGCAGCTGTCGATACCGATCAGCAGCCAGTCGCCGATTTCTTCGTAGGCGCAGTAAGAAAACGGTGGACGGCAGCAAACTTCCTGCATCAGTTCGCGGACGTCGTGATTGCCCGGCACGCAGTGGATGCGCAGCTTGAGCGGCAGCATCAGGTCACGGAATCGCGTATAGGCCTCGGGCGAGTCGTCCTGGATCAGGTCGCCGGTTGCGAGTACGCGGTGCGCCTGCCAGTCGCCCGCCGTGTAGTGGTCGAGCACGCGCTGCAGGGATTCGGCGGTAACGGTGCCACGCAGTTCGCCTTTCGGATCAGCGAACAGGTGCGGGTCCGTCAGATGCAGGACCCGGATCGCATCGTCGTTACCTGCCACTGCTGCTTGAATAGGCGATGTTCCTAGTAGCGATAGTGCTCAGGCTTGTACGGGCCCCCGACTTCGACGCCGATGTACTTCGCCTGCTCGTCCGTCAGTGTCGTGACCTTGGCACCAATACGCTCGAGGTGCAAGCGTGCGACCTTTTCGTCGAGGTGCTTGGGCAGGACGTAGACCTTGCGTTCGTACTGGTCGCCGTTCTGCCACAGCTCGATCTGCGCGAGCACCTGGTTGGTGAAGGAATTCGACATGACGAAGCTCGGATGGCCCGTGGCGCAGCCGAGGTTCACGAGCCGGCCTTCGGCGAGCAGGATCAGGCGCTTGCCGTCCGGGAAGATGATGTGATCGACCTGGGGCTTGATCTCCTCCCACTCGTACTTCCTGAGGTACTCGACGTCGATCTCGTTGTCGAAGTGGCCGATGTTGCAGACGATGGCCTGGTCTCTCATGCGGTCCATCTGCGGACCCGTCACGACGTGGTAGTTGCCCGTTGCCGTCACGACGATATCGGCCCTGTCGCACACTTCGTCGAAATCGACGACGCGGTAGCCTTCCATCGCGGCTTGCAGGGCGCAGATTGGGTCGACCTCGGTCACCCAGACCGTGGCGCCGAGTCCGCGAAGCGACTGCGCGCAGCCCTTGCCGACGTCGCCGTAGCCGCAGACGATCGCGATCTTGCCTGCGATCATGACGTCGGTGGCGCGTTTGATGCCGTCGACGAGCGATTCGCGGCAGCCGTACAGGTTGTCGAACTTGGACTTCGTTACCGAGTCGTTGACGTTGAAAGCCGGGCACAGCAGTGTGCCTTCTTCCATCATGTCATAGAGGCGCTTGACACCGGTCGTCGTCTCTTCGCTAACGCCTTTGACCGCCTCCATGAGCTCGGGATACTTGTCGTGCATGACGAGCGTCAGGTCGCCGCCGTCGTCGAGCAACATGTTCGGCGTCCAGCCGTCCGGCCCCTTGATCGTTTGTTCTACGCACCACCAGTATTCGTCCTCGGTCTCGCCCTTCCAGGCGAAGACCGGAACGCCGGCGGCGGCGATAGCCGCGGCGGCGTGGTCCTGCGTCGAGAAGATGTTGCACGACGACCAGCGGATATCGGCACCGAGGTCGCGGAGCGTCTCGATGAGCACGGCCGTCTGGATGGTCATGTGCAGGCAGCCGGCCAGGCGCATGCCCTCGAGCGGCCTCTGGTTACGGTACTCGTCGCGGAGCGCCATGAGGCCCGGCATCTCGGTCTCGGCGATCGCGATCTCGCGGCGGCCCCAGTCCGCGAGCGATATATCCGCGACTTTGTAGTCGTTCTTCTCGATGGCAACGGCTTCGCCGCTCATAATCTTTCTCCTGAATCAGGTAATCAGGTGCCAATCAGGTACCGGACACCCTATTTCGTCCGCGTGTCCGGATACTACCAACGAATCACTCGAAATAGGGTGTCCGGTACCTTATTGAAACCTATTGAAACGTTCAATCGACGGCAGCCTTCAGCACGTCGGCTTTGTCCGTACGCTCCCAGCTCAGGTCGATGTCCTCGCGACCGAAGTGCCCGTAGGCGGCGGTCGGTTTATAGATCGGCCGAATCAGGTCGAGCATCTTGAGAATGCCGTAGGGCCTGAGATCGAAGTGCTCACGGATCAGTTCCGTCAGTTTTGCATCGGAAGTTTTCCCGGTGCCGAAGGTGCGGACCGAGATCGAGGTCGGTTCCGCGACGCCAATCGCGTATGACACCTGGATCTCGCAGCGCTCGGCAAGGCCGGCGGCGACGATGTTCTTGGCGACGTAGCGCGCGGCATAGGCGGCCGAGCGGTCGACCTTCGACGGATCCTTGCCCGAAAACGCACCGCCGCCGTGGCGTGCCGAACCGCCGTAGGTATCGACGATGATCTTGCGTCCCGTGAGGCCGCAGTCGCCCATCGGCCCGCCGATCTCGAAGCGGCCGGTCGGGTTGATGTGGTACTTGGTCTTCGCGCTGACGAGTTCGGCCGGGATGATCGGCTTGATAATCTCCTCCATGACGCCGTCGCGCAGGTCTTTCATCGACACGTCGGGGTCGTGCTGCGACGACAGGACGATCGCGTCGATCGCGACCGGCTTGTCGTTCTCGTACACGAACGTCACCTGGCTCTTCGCATCCGGGCGCAGGTAGGGCAGGGTGCCGTCCTTGCGGACGTCGGACTGCCGTTTCACGAGGCGATGCGAGTAGGTGATCGGCGCCGGCATCAGAACGTCGGTCTCGTTCGTCGCATAGCCGAACATCAGACCCTGGTCGCCGGCACCCTGTTCCTCGGGCCTGGCCCGGTCGACGCCCATCGCGATATCGGGCGATTGTTTGCCGATCGCGTTCAGGACCGAGCACGAAGCGCCGTCGAACCCCATGGCGGAGCTGTTGTAGCCGATCTCGAGCACGGTACTGCGCACGATGTCCTCGATGTCGACCCAGGCCGAGGTCGTGATTTCACCGGCAACGATCGCGACGCCGGTCTTGACCATGGTCTCGCAGGCGACGCGGGCCTTCGGGTCCTCGGCGATAATCGCGTCGAGGATGGCGTCGGAGATCTGGTCGGCAATTTTGTCGGGATGCCCCTCGGAAACCGATTCCGAGGTGAACAGGAACGAGTCACTCATGGTTCTGGGATTCTTTCTGGCGTAGGGGTCGCGCATTGTACCCTTGATGCCGCCCTCTATAACAGGGAAAATGCGCGGCTCGCGACTGCGAAAATCACTCCTATAACAAGGCGCCCACGCCAAAGACGGGTCAGATGTCACAAGAAGCAACAGCCGCCGGCCAACCTGCCCGGCGAGACCTCGCGAATGCGATAAGAGCCCTTTCCATGGATGCCGTCCAGGCGGCGAACTCGGGACACCCCGGCGCCCCGATGGGCATGGCAGACATCGCCGAAGTCCTGTGGCGAGATTATTTGAAACACAATCCCGCGAATCCGCGCTGGGCCGACCGCGACCGCTTCGTGCTGTCGAATGGCCATGGATCGATGTTGCTCTACAGCCTGCTGCACCTGACGGGCTACGGCGACTTCCCGATCGAGCAGCTCAGGAACTTCCGCCAGATGGGCTACAGAACGGCCGGTCATCCCGAATACGAGGCCGGCGGCCCCGTCGAGACGACCACGGGGCCACTCGGGCAGGGCATCACGAACGCCGTCGGCATGGCGATGGCCGAGAAGATGCTGGCCGCCGCGTTCAACCGGCCCGGCCACGCCATCGTGGACCACCGGACCTGGGTTTTCCTCGGCGACGGCTGCCTCATGGAAGGCATCTCGCACGAGGCTTGCTCGCTGGCCGGCACGCTCAAGCTCGGCAAGCTGATCTGCCTCTACGACGACAACAATATCTCGATCGACGGCGAGGTCGACGCCTGGTTCACCGATGACACGGCGCAACGCTTCGAGGCCTACGGCTGGCAGGTCATCGATGATGTCGACGGCCACGATGCGGCCGCCGTCGCGGCCGCGATCGACGTGGCGCTCGCCGATGATGAGCGGCCGTCGATCATCTGCTGCAAGACGATCATCGGCTTCGGCGCTCCGAACAAGCAGGGCACGGCCTCGACGCATGGCGCACCGCTCGGCGACGAGGAAATCGCGGCCGCCCGCAAGGAACTCGGCTGGAGCCCGGCGCCCTTCGAAATCCCGGCGGCGATTGCGGCAGCCTGGGATGCGCGCGAGCGCGGCACCGCCGAGGAGAACGCGTGGAACGAGGCCTTTGCCGCCTACAACGCCGAGCACCCCGAACTCGCGGCGGAATTCGCACGGCGCATGGCCGGCAAGCTGCCGCACGGCTGGTGCCGGCATGCCGATGCAGCGATCGCCGAGATCGCCCGTGAAGCCGCGGACATGGCCACGCGCAAGGCCTCGTTGCGCGCATTGAATGCATTCGCGCCGTTCCTGCCCGAGATGGCAGGCGGCTCGGCGGACCTGACGGGATCGAACCTGACCAAGCACGACGGCTCGACGCCCGTCTCCGGCAATGATGCCCGGGGCAATTACATCTGGTTCGGCGTGCGCGAGTTCGGCATGACGGCCATCTGCAACGGCCTGCGCCTGCACGGCGGCTTCATCCCGTACGCGGGTACGTTCCTGACGTTCTCGGATTAC
>JBFJQO010000032.1:0-12480 GCA_041616535.1 Woeseiaceae bacterium
TCACACCCGGCGATCATGGCAGCACCTTCGGCGGCAACCCGCTGGGCGCCGCGATCGGGCTCGAGGCTCTGAACATCCTCGTCGAGGAGAAGCTCGCAGAGAACAGTGCCGCGATGGGACGTCACCTGATGGAGCAGCTACAACAGATCCGGAGCCCCCTGATCCGCGACATCCGCGGGCGCGGCCTGTTCGTCGGTCTCGAGATCGACCCGGCGCGGGCGAGCGCGCGTTCGATCTGCGAGGCACTCATGGAACGCGGGCTGCTCAGCAAGGAAACGCACGAGACCGTCGTGCGCCTCGCGCCCCCGCTGGTCATCGGCCGGGCCGAGATCGACTGGGCGGTGCAGCAGATTCGCGACGTGCTCGAAGAAACCGAGAAACTGGCACTGGCCTCGTGACGGCCTGAAGGGACACCCGCATGCCCGAGTTCACCGTTACCCACATTGCCCTTCTTGCCATCACGATGGCGGTCGGTGCGGTCGCGGGATGGGTCCTGCGTGGCAATCGGGCAGAACAGGAAAAGACGGCGGTCAGCGCGGGTTGGCAGGAACAGATCGAAGCCCAGCGCAAGGAGGCCGACCGGCTGCTCGAGCAGAACAAGAGTCTTATGGAGCAGGTCAGCCAGTACCAGGCGTCGAACATGGACGCCAAGAATCGCGCCAAGGAGCTATCGGTGGCGCTGCAGGAGACGCTCAAGCGTCGCGACGAACTGCAACGCGAGATCAAGGACATACGCAGCAACCTTGAGGTCGCGGTGACCCAGCGCAATCAGTTGCAGTCGGACGTCGCGGCACGCGACGCCGACCAGGAGTTGTTGCGGCAGAAAGACGCACGCATCGAGAAACTGTCGCTCGAGCTCGAGAACTGGCAAATCCGCCTGCCGCCGCTGGTCGAGCGATTCCGCGTGCGCAACGAGGAGGCCGAGCAACTCGAGGCCGACCTTGCCGCCGCGCAGGAGCGCATTCACGTGCTCGAAGCCGAGCAGGCTAACGCCACCGAGACACGCATCGAACCGGTGCGCGATCCCGAGGAGCTGACCGACGGGCTCGACGCGTCCAATGACCCGGCCGACGACTATGTCGACGAATTCGTCGTCGACGACGAGCCGGAAACCGAAGCCGAGCCCGAGCCCGAAGCCCAAACCGAAGCCCAAACCGACGACGGTGCCGTGCCCGAATACGCGGATGCCGCCCACCATGAGTCGTCGCGCGAGCATGACGGCGTCGATCGGCGCGACGACCTGAAGATGATCAAGGGCGTCGGTCCCGCGATCGAGAAGACCCTCAATGAGCTGGGCATCTTCAGTTACCGGCAGATTGCCGACATGAGCGAGTACGACATCGATCGAGTCGCGCGCAAGTTGAAGGGCTTCCACAGTCGCATTTATCGCGAGGACTGGATCGGGCAGGCGCGCGCGCTTCTCGACCGGGCCGCACACGCCTGAGCCTTGGCGGGCGGACTCCGCAAGGCAGTTGTTTTCCTGGCCCTGATTGCCGGGATCGCCGTGACGCTGCCGCTGCAGCCCGGCCGTGTTCAGGACCCGGCACCCCGCGCGGACGCCGCTGCATTCTCACCGCGCTTCGAGGTCGGAATTCGCCGCGACACCCTGTATCTTCGCGGCCACACGATATCGGCGGCCCATGAAGATGCATTGGCGCGTGCCGCCGCCCGGCATTTTCCGGGCATGCAGATCGACACCCGGTTCCTGCCGCTCGGCATGGCGCCGGACTGGTGGCGCGATGCGACCGTAGCACTCACGGCGTCGCTCGCAAGCCTGCGCAGCGCGCGCGCGCGCCTGACCCGGGAATCGCTGCGCATCCGCGGCATCGACGACGACGCGGCCGCCGGCCTGCCGTTGCGTTCGCTCGACGCGGCTCTCCCCGACTCTGTCGATCGTGACGTTCATGTCGCCGGCCACGACAGCAGCATCGATGCGAAGACCTTGTGCGAACGACGCTTCGCTGCGTTCGACCATGGACCGATCGGTTTCGAGGAGTCGCGCGTCGAACTCTCGACATCGGCCCTGCCCGTTCTCGACCGCGTCATCGCGCTGGCCAATGCGTGTCGCGGCGCATCGATCTCGATTACGGGACACACGGATGCGTCGGGTAACGAGGACCGGAACCGGCAGCTGAGTCTCGAACGCGCGCGTGCCGTCGCCGGTTATCTCGGGAGGCGCGGGATCGAGCCCGGCCGGATGATCGTCCATGGCGCAGGCTCTTCGCAGCCCGTCGCCGACAATGCGACGCGCTACGGGCGCGGTCGGAACAGACGAATCGAGCTCGGACTCAGTTACTGAGTCCGAGCTCGGTGTGCGTCGTGCCTGATATCGGCAAACTAGTCGTCGTGGAGTCCGACGCTCGTAGCCGACAGATCGTACAGCGAGTTGAAATTCGTCACGGCGTCGGTCCAGAGGTAGGCCTTCGTCCAGAGGTACGCATCGGTCCAGAGGTAGGCATCGGTCCAGAGGTAGGCATCCGTCCAGAGATACGCATCGCTCCAGAGATAGGCATCGGTCCAGAGATAACCGTTGGTCCAGAGGTAGGCATTCGTCCACAGATAACCGTTGGTCCAGAGATACGCCGACCCCCAGGTCTCGCTGCCCCATAGCAATGCGGTATCTTCCACCAGGACGACCGGACCCTCGTCCGAGCGCGCCATCAGCGGTGACAGCGCATCGCCCGTCACCGTGCCCGTCTCCGCGAGCGCCGCGTCGACGTCGAGGACACCCGCGCCCGTTTCGGTGACCGTTCCGGGGATCTTGCGAGCCGAGCGCATCAGGCGCGCCTTGATCGTCGCCGGCGACAACTGCGAATTCTTATCGAGCATCATCGCCGCGGCGGCCGATACCAGTGGCGCCGCCATGCTCGTGCCCGAGAGCTCGAGGTAGCCGGCACTGCAATAAGAGTAACTTTCCTCGCCGGTACGGCATTTCGCGAGACGCTCAGGCAGGCCCTCGGTCAGTTCGGCGTCAAGCGGCACAGTCGAGGTAACGCGGTTACCCGGCGCCAGGAGGTCCGGCTTCAGGACGTGATCGTTCAGCGTCGGTCCCATCGACGAATACGTCGACGGGTAGTCGTCGGCAAAGTCGAGGCCCGTGCCCGAGTCCGTCAGCGAACCGACCGTGATGACCTTGCGCGAATTGCCCGGGCTGGTCACGGTCATGTTGCCGTCGCGGCCGAAATTGCCGGCGGCGACGACGACGACCATGCCGGCATCCCAAACGCGCTCGACGGCCAGCACGAGCGGGTCGGTGTCATTGGACTCCTCGACGGCCTTGCCGACCGACAGGTTCACGACCTTGACGTCGAAGTAGCGGCCGTAGCTCAGCAGCCAGTCGAGCGCCGCGATGGCGTCGGAGGCCACGCCGCGGCCTTCGCCGTCGAGTACGCGCAGCGACAGCAGCCTGGCGTCGGGTGCCGCGCCCTTGTACTGACCGGAAGAAGCTGCGCCCGAGCCGGAAATGATGCCTGCCACGTGCGTGCCATGGCCGAGGCCGTCCCAGCGCGGATCGTCGCGATACGAATCCAGCTCGTTGCCGTCTTCTTCCGGCCGCGGAAACGCGCCGTTGACGAAGTCGTACTGGCGAATGCCAGACTTGAGGTCCATGTGGGTGCCGATGCCGGAGTCGATGATTGCCACGCCGATTCCCGTGCCGTCGTACGTGCCGTTGACGCTGGCGAGCGACGGCACGTTGGCCGTCAGGTGGGCCGCCGAGCGGTCAGCGTCGACTGTCCCGAGCGACGAACCAGCCATCGAGAAGATCTCGCGATCCGGCACGATGAACCTGACGCCCTTGCCCTTGCCGAGCCCTTTGAGCGCGTGCTCCGACACGCGAATCACGCGCATTTCGAAATTGTCGAACTCGCGCAGCGTCTCGCCGCCGAGTGCCTTGACGCGCGCTTTCTCCGCGGCCTGCGGCTTGGCGTCGTAAACCATGATGACGTCGACCTTGTCAGCCTTGCCGGCGATCGCCCCGAAAGGCACCAGAAGCGCCGTCATTGCCAGCAGGGTGAGTATGCGGATATGAGCTTTCATCGTCGTCGTCCTAAGGATGGCGTCCAGGGTTATTACAGCAATCTGCGGCAACATCCGGAGGTGTGCGCGCGGCGGCTGTCCCATTTCTTTTCGTGATGCGGTTCTCATAACGTCAGTGTCAAGTCGTCAGCTGCCTGGCGAGGTCACCCCGCGTGCTCCAGTGCGTCCGCGTCGCCGTTTTCGTTCGATGCGTGGCGAGCGATCTCGCCCTTGTGCCACATGCGGAACAGGGCCGAGGTCGGCTGCACGGAATCCTGGTTGAAATCCGCGCTGGCGACCGCCTTGCTCGGTCCGAGCATGCCGACCCAGGCATTACGCTGCGTCTTCGCCTCGTACATCATGTTGTCGGCGAGGTTGATGACCTCGTCCAGCCCGGAGCCGTCGACCTTGTTGCGGAAAATCGGGAAGGCCGCGAAGCCGATCGAGCAGGTCGTCCGCACGATCTGGCCGTCGCTGAGCACGAAACTGTGGCTCGCTACCGTCGAACGGATGCGTTCCGCCAGGGCCTCGGGCTCGCCTTCGCGTGCCTGCTTGGCGATCACGACGAATTCGTCGCCGCCCCAGCGGACCACGAAGTCGCTGCGCCGGCAGATATCCAGCAGCAGGTCGCGCAGCTGCAACAGTACGAGATCGCCTGCCGCGTGGCCGTAGGTATCGTTGATGGGCTTGAAGTGATCCATGTCGATCATCAGGAAGACAAGATCCGCCGTATCCGCGAAACCCCGGCCGCTGTTGCGATCCTCGATCCGCCGACGAATGACGTCGACGTCGCGGGACACTTCCTCGAAGACGAAGCGGCGGTTCCGGAGCCCTGTCAACGGGTCGCTGAGGCTACTTTCCTGCAGTGCCTGGTTGAGCTCACGGAGCTTGCCGTTGGAGTCGATCAGTTCTTCAGTGCGCCGGCTCACTTCGTGCTCGAGACGCCGGCTGTATTCCTCCTCGCGCCGGACCTTGCGCTGATGGCCGAACCACAGGATGAGCCCGGCCTGAACCGCCAGCGCCACGTAGCCGAGATAGGCCCACCACGTATCCCAGGGTGCCGGGGCGACTCGCACGGGCAGCGCGAAGCCGGCTTCGCTCCAGACGCCCTCGCTGTTGGCCGCCTTGACGCGCAGCAGGTATTGTCCGTCATCGAGATCGGTGTAGGTCACGCTGCGGCGATTGCCGAGATCGATCCATTCGCGATCGAAGCCCTCGAGCTTGTACATGTAGCGATTCTGCTCGGGCGCTGCGAAATCGAGCGCCGCGAATTCGAACGTCACCGTATCGTCTTTCCAGCCGAGTTCCACCTCGGTGTCTTCCGACGGCAGATCCGCCTTGAGCGGATCATTGGAGACAAAGAACCCCGTCAGGGCGATCAGCGGCCCGACGGACGAGACCACGGTCTCTTCCGGGCGGAACGCGTTAAAGCCCTCGAGGCCGCCGAAAAACAACTCGCCGCTGTCACTGCGGTAATGTGCTCCGAAATTGAATTCCTCGGATTGCAACCCGTCGCTGCGGTGCAGGTTCTTGATGTCTCCGGTGCGCGGGTCGAGCTTGCTGATGCCGTAGTTCGTGCTGGCCCATACGGTGCCGGCGTTGTCGATTTCGACGCCGTACACGACGTCATTGGCAAGACCGTCCTTGCGCGACAGGTTGCTGAAGCGAATCTCACCCGGCTCGCGCGCGTCACCGACGACCCGGTCCAGTCCGCCGCCGTGTGTGCCGATCCAGACCGTGCCACGCGCGTCGACGCTGATGTCGTACACGGTATCGGCGCCGATCGTCGCGGGGTCTTCCGGGTCGTGCTGGAACCGATGGAAAGTCCGGTTCTCGAGATCGAACAGGTTGAGCCCGCCGCTTTCGGTGCCGACCCACATCAGACCGCTCGGGTCCTCCGCGAAACTCGTCACGCGGCTGCTGCTCAGCGCGGTCGCGTCGGCCTTATCCGCGGCGAAACGCACGAACGAGTCGTTCTGCGCATCATAGAGACTGATGCCGCCACCGAACGTGCCTACCCAGACGCGACCGCGGCTGTCTTCGTAAATCGTCATGATGCCGTTGGCGCCGATGCTGGTCTCGTCGGCGGGATCGAAACGGTAGATGCGGCTCTCGCCGCTGTGCGGATCCAGTCGCGTGATGCCGCTCGTCATCGTGCCGGCCCAGATACGACCCTGGCGGTCGTACATCAGGCTCATGACGCGATCGTCCCCGATGTTCAGGGGGCCCGACGCCGTCTTCCGGTAGCGCACGATGTCGCCGGTGCCGCGGTCGATGACATTCAGACCGTCGCCGAACGTGCCGACCCAGAGTCGGCCGCCTGCATCTTCGACGAATGACGTGATAATCGGTTTATGGTCTTCGCCGGCCGTAATGGAGGTCGCGGGCTCGAACCCGAACGCCCAGGTCCGCGGGTTCCATTTGTTGAGGCCGCCCGTCTTCGTGCCGAACCAGAGCAGCCCGCCGCGGTCCTCGTAGATCATCGTGACGTCGTTGCCGCTCAGGCTCGTCAGGTCCGCTGCGTCGTTGACGTGGCGAGTCGCCGCGCCTGTCACAGGGTCGACCTGGCTGAGACCGCCCGTGGTCCCGGCCCAGAGACGGCCAGCGGAATCGGTGTACAACACCGACACGTGATCGCTCGCAATCGTCGACTCGTCGTCTGCCACGCTGACGAAGTCGTCGAAACCGCTGCCGTCCGCGTCGATGCGACGCAGGCCGCCGCCGGCCGTACCGGCCCAGATGCGGCCGTGCGCGTCTTCGGTGACGGCGCGCACGCTGTGCGGCATGGCTTGCGTGACGGCCGCGCTGCTGGCGGTGTCGATGCGCGTGAGTCCGTGGTCGCCGCCTGCCCATAGCCGGCCGCGGGAATCGGGATACAGAGCATAGATGTCCGTCCTGGCGTCGACGCCGTCGCCCAACCCGACGCTTGCGAACGTGCCCGCCGCCGGATCGAAGCGCTGTAGGCCGGCGCCGCGAGTCCCGAGCCAGATCGTGCCCTTGTCGTCGATCAGGATCTTGCGAATCACGTTGCTGGCAATGCCTGACGCCTCCCCGGGTTCGTGGCGGTAGGCACGGAACGCCGACGATGCGCGGTCGTACTTGACGAGCCCGCCGCCGTTGGTCGCGATCCACAGGTTGCCGGCGCCGTCTTCCTCGATGTCGAAGATGAAATCGCTGCTAAGTGCGCGCGGGTTGCCGCGCTCCCTGTAAAACGTGTCGAACTCGTAGCCGTCGTAGCGATTGAGACCGTTCTCGGTGGCGATCCAGAGCATGCCCGTCGAATCCTGCAGCACGTCGAGGACGGTGCTTTGCGACAAACCGTGTTCGAGCGACAAGCGATCGAAGCGGAGCGGATGCCGATCGCCCTCGCCGCCGTACGCGATTGCCGCAAGCGGGCCCAGCAGCAATAGCATGAGCGGGATGACGGTGCGAATTGCGGCCGCGTTGGCGAGCCGGCGCAAGATCTCGGGCGACATCGTTACATGCTCCTGGAAGTCATGCAGCCCATTAGGCGCCAACGGCGACGATTCCGCGATGACCGCCATGCGCGTACGCGCAGGCGAAGTGTGACCCACGTCACATAATGAGGAGTGTCAAATCAGTCGCTCGAGGCGTCCCGGGACTTGCCGAACATCGCCGCAAAATCACGGGCCGGAACGGCCTCCGAAACGAGGAAACCCTGGAACTCGGTGCAGCCGATGCCGGCCACGGCTGCAAGTTGCTCCCGGGTCTCGACGCCCTCGGCGATGACATTCAGTTGCAGCTGCTGACCGAGTGTCGCCATGGCCGTTGCGATCGCCTCATCCCGCTTGTCCAGAGCCATTCCCGTCACGTAGGAACGATCGATCTTGAGTGCATCGATCGGCAGTTCCTTGAGATAGCCGAGGGCCGAGTCGCCCGTACCGAAATCGTCGATCGACAGGCGAACGCCGAGTTTTTTGAGGTCGTGCAACTGGCGCAACACGTCGGCATTACCGGACAGGACGCCGCGTTCGCTGATCTCGAGTTCTAACTGTGACGGGGCGAGCCGGTATTTTTCGATGGCCGCGGCAACGCAGGGCGCAAAACCGACGCTGTTGAGCTGAGCGCGAGCGACGTTCACGCAGATACGCGGTAATTTCAGCCCCTTATCGTGCCACTCGCGAAGCTGGCGACAGGCCTCGTCCAGGACGAACTCGCCCGCCCGGAGTATCAGCCCGGATTCCTCCGCGATCGGGATGAATTCGTCGGGCGATATGTAGCTGCCGTCGGGCTGCTGCCAGCGGAGCAGCGCTTCGGCCGCCCTGACCCGGCCGCTGATCGTGTCCGAGATCGGCTGGTAAGCCAGCGTCAGGGCGCCCTGGTCGAGTGCTTCATGCAGCTTGTGCTCGATCGACAGCTTGCGCGCCGCGGCTGCATCGGTTTCCGCGCAGAAATAGCGGAATCCGCCGCCACGACTCTGCGCATCGCGCATCGCGTTGTCGGCACGCTGCAGCAGTTGATCCACATTGTCGGCGTCCTGCGGGTAGATCGCGATGCCCACGCACGCGGACAGGTAGACGGTCTGCCCGTCGATCTGCACCGGACGCGACAGCACCTCCAGAAGGTCCTCCTGGAACTCGCGCAACTCGTCCTGCCCGCCGGGACAGGTCATCATCAGGGCAAGGCGGAACTGGTCGAGCGTCGCGGCCGCGGCCGTACGCAGGCCGGAACCCTTGTGCTGCGAGCGCCCTGCCTCGCCCAGGCAGTCGGCAAGGTTGCGACCGAACCGGGTGAGCGCCAGGTCGGCTTTCTTCTGACCCATCGCCTCGATGACGAGCCGGAAACGCGAAAAGCCAACGACGAACACGGCAAGCTCGTTGCCGTCGCGATCCGCCGCGGCCATGCCGCGATTCAGAAGGTCCATGAACTTGGTCTTGTTCGGCAGGCCCGTGACCGGCTCGAACGACTGGTGATTGCGCAAGAGACTGCGGGCCGCCTCCGCCAGCTTTAGCGATTTCCGGAGCGAGTCCTCGGTCCTGGCGAGTCGCGAGTGGTTGTCGGCCATGGCACAGGCGTTGCCGGCACGCTTTCCAACCAGCCGCCAGTTGTACGGCTTGCGCACGATATCGTAGAAGTCCGCATCGAGCAGCGCCGCCACGTCGCGCTCGCTCGGACACAGCACGATGATCGGTGCCGTCACGTCGGCCGCGTCCGCTAGTATTGAATACAGCGGGAGGCCGGATTCGTCGCGCACCGCGGCATCGACGACGATGACGCCCGGCTGCATCTCGCGGGCAATCTCGAGCCCGTCGGCCGGCTGCTCCGGAATCTCGACCTGCAGGCCATCGCGGCTAAGCCAGCGCCGGCCCCATTTACGGGCGTCCCTGTCGCGGCTCAGCAGCAGCACCGGCGCTTTGACGCCGCAGCCGGCACCGTCCGTCGGCTCGAGTGGGACCGACAGGCGCCGCAGCGTCTGTGTCAGTTCGATGCGATCGTCGAGTGCGGGCGCGCCGCGGCCTTTGGCTGAATCGTTCATGCGATCAATGTCCTCGTGCCCTTGCCCCGACCGTCGAGGAATTTCGCAAACTCGTCACCTGAGAGCGGCTGCGAGAACAGGAAACCCTGGAGTTCGTCGCAGCCCGCCCGGCGCAGGAAATCGGCCTGGAACGTGGTTTCCACGCCCTCTGCGACGACGCGCATGCCGAGGCCCTGCGCCAGCCCGATCGCGGCCGCGCAGGCCGCGCGATCGCGCGCGTTCGATTCGACACAGGCAACGAGCGACAGGTCGATCTTGATGGCGTCGAGCGGGCATCGCGACAGGTCGGCGAGTGTGCAGGCGCCGGTACCGTAATCGTCGAGGACGAGCGCAATGCCGGCGCCTTTGAGCGCCCGAATCGTGGCGAAATTCTGCTGGGCGTCCCGCGACACCATGTGCTCTTTGATTTCGAGTTCGAATCCGGCAGGGTCGGTGGCGGTGTCTTCGAGAATGGCGGCGACGCGAACCGCGAGGTCGGCACCTGCGAATTCCTGGCCCGACAGATTGACGGACACGCGCATCTGTTCGTGGCCGGCCTGCCACCACGCGCGCAGTTGTTCGCAGGCCTCGCGCATCACCCATTCGCCGATGTCGACGATGACGCCCGTGTGCTCGGCGGTGTTGACGATCTTCCGCGTCGATACGGCCCCGAGCACGGTCTCGGGCCAGCGCAACAGCGCTTCCGCGGACAGCGGCCTGCCGCTCGCTGCCGCGACGACGGGCAGGAACCGGATCTCGAAGGCGCCGCGCTGCAGTGCCGTCCTCAGGTCCGCCGCGACGTCCTGGCGTTGCAGGCTACGCAGCCTGACGGTGCCCGAGTGAAACCGGTACGAGGCGCCCTCCGAATCGCGCGCGTCGGCCATCGCCGCCTCGGCATTGGACAACAGGGTCTCGGCATCCGTGCCGTCCTGCGGGAACAGGGCCAGGCCGCCGCTGACCCTTGCTTTCGTAGTGCGCGTTCCGACCGAGACCGGTTGTTGCAGGTTCCCTATGAGGCGGCGCAGGACGGCTTCGGCATCCTCGCCGGTCTCGATCTCGGGAAGCACGACGACGAACTGGCGAAAATCGGTGCGCGCCAAAACCGAGTAGCGTTCGTAGTCGAGCGGTTCGTCGTCGTTCATCCCGCGCAGCTGGCCGCCCAGACGCGCGGCGAGCTTGGTCATCAATTCGTCTTCCTTGCCGGCTCCGAGGACACCCAGGCTCGGTTCGTCCGGTTCGATATACAGGCAAAGAACCGCGGCGCGCCCTTCCTTGAGGCGCTGGGTGACGGCGATCTGTTCGAGTTCCTGAACGAGGAACGTGCGGTTGGGCAAACCGGTGCCGGGGTCCATGAGGTCGACCCGGCCGCGAGGCGAGCCCGGGTGCGCAGACAGGGGATTCTCGCGCGCGACGACCAGCACCCGGTCGCGTCCCTGCGGTACGAAAATAAATTCGACGTCGCCGTGGTCGGACTCGGTCTCGGCGCTGTGCGGGCTGCGAGCCCGCAGCGCGCGTTTGATGCCGCGTTGTGCCACGGCCGCGAGGGGCTCGTCCCAGATATCGTGAATACTCAGCGCTGCTGCGGCATCCCCGAGCAACGCATCGGGACCCTCCGCGACGTTCACGACTTCGCCGTCACCGTTCGCGGTCAACATGACATTGAGCGAATCGGCGCGTACTTCAGTCCGGACTGTAGAGTCGTGCCGCCCCATCCCTGGTTTTATGCACCTGGTTAATAATCTCAGGGCATTATAAGACCGCTCATAACTCCATGAAATAACGCGCGTTCAATACTGGGACACACATCACATAGAAAATATGCCGCGGCAAGGGCAACGGCGAATGCGGTTCTCAGGGCCCGGCGGAGTCCGGAGCCGTGAGCTTGACGAGCTCGATCTCGAACAGCAGCGTCGCGTTCGGCGGCACGGGCGGCTTGCCGCGTTCACCGTAACCGAGTTCGGGCGAGATGCGCAGCTCGCGGATCTCGCCGACGAGCATGCAATTCACGCCGAGATCCCAACCCGCGATCACCTGCCCGGCGTCAAGCTGGAACTGGAACGGCTGCGTCCCGCCGGACGACCAGATCTCCTGGCCGCGCCCGCCGTCGGCATGCGCGTCGTAGAGCCACAGCGTCGTGTGAACGTCGGCATAATCCTTGCTTTGCGCCGCTCGCCCGAAGCCTTTTTTCGTGATCCTGGCCGTCAGGCCGTCCCGCACGTCGACGAAACCGTTCTCGTCGGCCTGCGGGCACGCCGTCTCAGATCGGGCGGCATCTGCGGCTGCGGCAGGCGGTTGTTCGGCCCCGCCGCAGGCGACGAGCAGTAGTGCGGCAGCGAGTGTCGCCGGCCTCTGAAGCTGGCTCATTCGGGCTCGTCCTCGAAATCCAAGGATGCGGAGTTGATGCAGTATCGCAAACCCGTCGGCTGCGGACCATCCTCGAAAACGTGGCCCAGGTGCGCATCGCAGGCAGCACAGACGACCTCGACACGAACCATGCCGTGCGAGTCGTCGCGTTTCGCCCTGACCGCCTCCCCGGCCAGCGGCAGCCAGAAGCTCGGCCAGCCGGAACCCGAGTCGTACTTGTGTTCCGAGCTGAACAGCGGCGCCTCGCAGCACACGCAGCGGTACGTGCCGTCCGCCTTGTGATCGACGTACTTGCCCGTAAACGCTCTTTCCGTTGCCGAGCATTGGGTGACCCGGTACTGCTCCGCGTCGAGCTTCGCGCGCAGTGACTCGTCAGTCGGTTTTGTCACTTTCCTCTCCCGGTGCAAGGTCGAGCAACAGCCGGTTCATACGGTGCACGTACGCGGCCGGATTGTCGAGCTGGGTCCCTTCCGCGAGCAGCGCGTGGTCGAGCACGATATGCGACAGCTCCGCGAATCGCGACCCGTCCGCTTCGGCCGAGAGGCGGCTCACGAGCGGGTGGCCGATGTTGATTTCGAGAATCGGTTTCGACGCCGGAACCGGCTGGCCGCTCGCCTCGAGCA